>JAKSDM010000722.1 GCA_022360135.1 Pseudanabaenales cyanobacterium
GTCAACGGTCGTAATGGTCTTATCTCCGGTCCCCGCAATGGCCTCTATATCGGCAACGCTGAACATGATCTCCAGATCGTGAATTCGGGACAGATCGAGTCAGGTAGCCGAGCTGTAAATTTAGACGGTGATAACGTCACCCTGATCAATCGCGGCAATATTATTGGCGTAGGCGATCAGCGAAATGGCACGGTCTATCTGGATGGAACAGCTGATGGCGTCACGGTGAATAATCGGCGCCGAGGAGTAATTGATGCGGGTGACGGTAATTCTGGCAGTGGTGTTTCAGTGCAGGTTGGCGCTGCTGATGGTTTTGGCGAGGGGGTCGACGACCTGGAAACATCAGCCAATCTAGTTAACAGCGGACTGATTCAGGGTCGAGGACAAGACAACGTCCCTGCAGGCGTCCGTTTATTTGTCGGTTCCGGTCTCTCTGAGGCAACGTTTACTGGCGACATCACAAATCAAAGCAGTGGTGTCATCGCTTCAGAGCAGCAAGCGGGGATTCTGATCGAATCAGGCGTTATTTTTAATGGTCAAATTACTAACCGTGGCGTCATTAGCGGTGGCAACGGGTTTTCTATTGACGCCAATGGCGCTTTGGGCAACGTTAACATCTTGAATCGAGGTACTCTCGACGGTGAAGTGCGTCTCGGAAGTGGCGACGACAGCTTCATCCAAAGATCGCGGGATGGGGTTGTAATCACTGGCGGCCTGGGTGATGATGACATCACGGGAGGGCGTGGCATTGATACCGTGCGCTACGACGACATTGATGTTGGCGTCACCGTTGATCTGACCGCTGGCTCGGCTGAGCGCGACACTGGTTTTAATCTGACCATCCCCGACTTAACCTTGGTTAATCCTAACGATGGCATTGCCGCTGACCAAATTGTTTCGGAAGGTATTGCAGGCAATCTATACTTCAATTTCCACACCACTGACTTTCCCTCGGGTGAGTTGCGAGGTCAACTGGAGCTAGTGGCCGATAACCGTGACGCCAATGGGGTAGGCACAGTAGAGTTTACCGCCAGCTTAAGTGGCGATCAAGAAGTGCCTGAACCAGTCGATACGGATGCATCGGGCACGGCTACAACCCTCTTTACAGTCGCAAGCGACGGTTCAGTCACCTACAGCACTGAAGTGTCTTTAGTGGGTCTAAACCAAGCGGATTTACTGCCCGTTAATATCGGCAATGGTACACTTAGCCCCATTCATCTCCATAATGCGCCAGTAGGGGTTAACGGCCCCGTTGTTGTGGATGTCGCAACCGATGCTGGACCTGGAGGCATTGTGGCTATCTCTGAAACGGACAGTCTCAGTGGTATTGAGAATGTAGTGGGGTCTAACGATGACGATAGCATCATTGGCGATGCTAATGACAATGACCTGAAAGGGCTTGACGGCGACGACACCCTGGAAGGCGGCGGCGGCGACGATGCCTTAGAGGGGGGACTGGGAGATGACTTCCTGCAAGGCGGCGGCGGCAATGACGCCATTGACGGTGGAGAAGGCTTTGACACCGTCAGCTTTGCTGATATTGGCGCCGATGTTAACGTTGTATTAAATGCCGATGGGTCAGGGTCAGCAGAGTATATCGTCAATGGCAATACTATTGTTGATACCTTTACCGGCATTGAAGGGGTGGTCGGTTCAGAGAACAACGACACCATTATTGCCAATGGAGCGGCCGCCAACACCATTGATGGCGGAGCTGGGAATGACTTTATCGCTGGAGGCGGGGGCGTCGACACCCTGGATGGGGGTGATGGCGTCGACACCAACTCGTTCTTCAACATCGGCGCTGAGGTCATTGCCGATTTAGCGACTGGCAGTGCTTCATACCAGCCCAATGTGGCGGCTGGCATTACAGTATTCGAGAACTTCGCCAATTTCGAAAACCTGGATGGGTCGGCTCAGGATGACCAACTCTTTGGGGATAGCGGCGACAACGTGTTAACCGGCAACGAGGGTGACGATCTCCTCGTGGGTCGCGGCGGGGGAGACACCTTGGCAGGCGGTCTAGGAAATGACACACTGCGGGGCGGCGGCGGAAACGACATCGCTGATGGTGGCGAAGGTATTGATACAGCAGACTTTCAGGATATTGGAGTGAATGTCGAGGCCAACTTGGCGACAGGGCAGGCCCAGTATGTGGTGAATGGCAATCAGGTTCAAGATCAGCTGATCAGTATCGAAAACCTGACTGGCTCCACCAATGATGACAGCCTGATCGGGGATGACAATGATAACTTGTTGGCCGGTAATGCCGGGGATGACACCCTAATTGGCGGCGCCGGGGATGATGTGCTGCGTGGCGATGAGGTTGGGTCAGGTTCAGCTATCCGGGTAACGGTCACCAATACACTAGAGGCTGGGGGGACATTCTTGACCCCGATTTGGTTCGGCTTCCATGATGGGGCCAATTTTGACCTGTTCGATTTAGGTTCTGCAGCCAGTACTGGCCTAGAACGGTTGGCTGAGGATGGCTCCATCGAAGGGATTGCAGCTGAGTTCAATGCCCAGGTGGGCGGCAACGGAGTTGATGGGACTATCTTCGGCGGCGCTGGGGTTCCGGGACCCATTGATCCGGGCGAAAGCGCCTCCTTTACTCTGGATGTCGATCCGACCCAGGTGGGTCAGGGGTTCTTTACCTGGGTAACCATGGTTATCCCCTCAAATGACGCCTTTTTGGCCGTCCCGGACAATGCCCTAGCCGATCCAATCTTTGATCAGAATGGCAACTTCATTGGCCCACTGGTGATTGAACGTCGTGGCAGTGATGTGCTTGATGCTGGGACAGAGGTCAACACGGAAGAGGATGCGGCGTTCCTCAACCAGTTAGCCCGAGACACTGGCCTTGATGAAAATGGCGTAGTCGCCTCTCACCCCGGCTTTAATGGCTCAGTCGGGAATCCAGACGGGACGCCAGTTAATATTCTAGGCGGGACAACGGCCTCAGGCGCCGCGATTGACCCGATTGTGGGTGACTTCACGGCTGATGACGACCTGTTATTGCGGATCGTGATTGAACAAGTTGCTGTAGCCAGCGCTGGCAATGACATCCTTGCAGGGGGACTAGGTAACGATACCCTTGAAGGGGGCGGCGGTGATGACATTCTGACGGGGGGTCTAGGCAACGACACCTTCATATTTGAGCAAAGTGCAGGGTTTAATACAATTACCGACTTCTCGATTGAAGATGACCTCCTCGATGTGAGTGCAATCTTCGATGATTTCCAGGATGTGTTGGGCGCCGCCAGCCAAGAGGGTGATAACACCGTCATCGACTTTGGCGACAATAACTCTGCGCTGCTGCTTAGTGTGGATGTGAATGCGCTTAGCAGTAGCAACTTCGTATTTGGGTAAATGCACGGCGTCAATTGGCTTTATCAGCTAAGGTAAGCGTCAAATTTTATGCACTGACGCCGCGCTGGGGCCGACATTACCGGGTCAAATATCCCTAAACGGGGCGGGATGGCACAGTTTTCCGCCCCGTTCTTTTTGGGCATCCCCATAAATTCACAGCGGATCCACGCTGGCGCTGTTTAAACAGCGCTGCCTCCTTATCCTTTTGTCCCAGGCAAAATCCGCACTCTCGAAAACTTCAATCCCGTTACCCCCTGCAGGGGTTCAACCATGCCGCATTCAATCTCTGCTGCAATCCAGCCCTCTCGCTGCAGGTAGCGAAAGTAATGACTGTATTCCTCCCATTCCTCAGCTGTAGAATAAACCAAGGTCAACATCCCTGGCTGGGTAATGCGCTCGCGACTCTGAGCATCCATCGCTTTATCGATGCGCTTTTTGACGATTTCATAGCGAGTATCGTGGGCTCCTCTGACATCGAACAACCGCTCTGTATTCTCGTCGTGGGAGATATCCACAGTTGAGTCCTGGACCAAGACTAGATGGGTAATCTCCATGTCGGTGTTACACCGTTCTTTTAAGCCAAAAGCAACCCGGGCGCAATTACACACGGCTCTGAGCTGCTCGTAGCGAAGACTACGGAGATGAAACTCAGAGAACTGAGGATCAATAGATTGGCCGGCATAGATCATGTGATCGATGCCGTCGGTGGCTTCCACATCACAGTAGTGACGGGTGATAGTCTGCATTTCCTGCTGCCTACGATTCCAAGTAGCCCGCAGCAGACTGTTGATCTGGTTAATGGTGCGATCGTAGACGGCGCGGGCGGCGTAAACACATTTTTGCTCGTTGTCGCAGGCCGTTCGGTAGGTTTCAACGGCAGATTGGGCAGTCGGGCTACATTGGCCAAAGTAATCAAAGTGGGTTTCTAGATTTGTTTGGAGATAACGCATCATCGTCACCTCGGCGTCTACCGTAATGCCATCCTGTAACTGCTCAATTTGGGCCAGCAAATCGAGACGAAACTGTCTGGCAAAGGCGTTATCCTGAGCTTGACAAACTGCTTCAATTACCGCCAAACCCAGGTGAAACTGGGTGAGCAAATCTGCCTGAATTGCTCGATTCCGCTCATTAGAGGAGCCGCGAATGTCGGAAATACCGTAGAGGGGATAGACATCGGTGAACACAATCGGTTCCGGCGCTAATCCCCAACTGCGTCGTTCGGTCTCCTGTTCAAACCGCCATCGGACAGAAGGATGGATATTAGTGAAGCGATCTTGTCCCATATGACGCATGGCGGCTGTTAGCGCCGGAATCAGGGTGGATGCTTTGCTACAGTCATTGCTATCAAAGGCGTAGGGACGATCGCTGGTCAATCCGACTAAGCCTAGTAGCTGGCGGGATTCGCTTCCCCGCGCGGTCGATTTCATTACCAGGGGAATAATCAACAGCGATCGCACCCCCGCCGCCAGAATCGTTTTCTCACAGTCTGTCAGAGACTCCAGACAGAGATCAGGAATGTTGAGTACCTGATTGCGATCGGCGGCTTGAAAGAACAGCGAGTTGTGGAGATTCTGCACCGAATAAAGATGCACATCCCATTCCGGTTTATCCAATCCCATAAACAAGGTTGTCTGGTCGCTCTCAGAACTCAAAATCAAGCTGTCCTGAGCCCGAAATAGCGCCTTCATCAGTCCATTGGCGCGATTGAATTTGCGGGGTTGCAACACCGATTCCCGACCTACCAGGAGTTGAATCAAGGTTTTGGCGACTTCTCGATTGGTCACATCCATCCCCTCTAACAGCAACACCCCCTCTACCTGGTAGTCATCGGGCTGAAGTGTTCGGCTTAGCTGAGACAGGGGAGAGGCTGAGTTCAGCAGTTGAGCCATCACCTGTTGTTTATCGGGCGCCGCTGACCAGCAGGCATCCAGTTGAATTTCCACCGCTGAAGCTAAGGTTTTAATATCAAAGCGATCGCTCTGCAGCCTCAGTTCCACCTGGCGCCGCTGACCTTGGGTCGAATCAGGAAAGGTGATGACAACCGGCTCATCCAGCAAGCGTTCATCAATCAAGTCCGCTGCCTGATAGCGATAGTGCAAAATGGCGTTTAAGAGATGTCGCCAGTAGCGTTCCTGCAGAGCCGCTTGATCCTCAGGGGAGAAAATAGCCAGTAAGCTCTGGTATGAGACTTCTTCAAAAATTGCTGGAGACAGATCTGCAAGCTGAAGAAAATAGTCATTGGCAAATTTCAAGTTGAGGGAGGCTGCATCAATCACCGCTATCAACAAGCGGCTGTGACGCTTCAAGGTTTGTAGCCACTTTACCTCTTGCCGCCAGAATAGCGATTTCATCTGTTTTCCCGATTTGCTCTCTGGCTCCACCGGCAAATCCTGGGGTGGGTTCGCTGCAGTTTCTGATTGGGAAATGGGGATTGACTGACCAGTAGAGTCAGGGATCGGCGTCTGCTGAGGCGATCGCACTTCATTCCCCCCCAAAGCAGAGGTGTTGAGCTGAGAAATATCCATAACTAATCCGATTTCAGGAATTGAAGCACACCATAATAAGCTCCTACCGTGTGTACAGCTCTCGATGAGAAAGCGTAAATCCTGACTCGCCCCTCTAATCCCCCCTTGCAAAGGCCGGAAACATCGGTCCTCCCCTTATTGCAAGGGGAAGTTAGAAGGACTTAAACCCGCTTCGAGACACACGATTTGTATATACACCAAATATATGGATCCAGAGGACAGCATCTGAACCACTACAAACAGATCAGACGCAAGTCTTTGTTCAGGTTTCCCATATCCCATATTTTCATAGAGAATTTGGCGGGGATTTTTGGACGTTTGCCTAAACCATTTAGAATAGATGAA
>JAKSDM010001776.1 GCA_022360135.1 Pseudanabaenales cyanobacterium
ACAACCGCTGGAATTCTTCCTCTATTCAGATTTCGCCGTGGTGTTGGGCTTGGTCTATCTCTATACCTTCTTTATGATTGCGCCCATTTTCAATAGCTTGATGCGGATTGATCGCAATTTGATTACGGCGGCAAAGGATATGGGCGCCTCTGGATTTCAGGTGTTAAAGCAAGTAATTCTGCCGCTCTCAGCGCCAGGGATCGCCATTGGCTCTATCTTTGTCACCACTTTAGCGATGGGAGAATTTGTCACGGTGCGGCTGATGGGAGGAGGACAGTCGGCTTCGGTCGGCAAACTCATCAGCACTCAAATTGGCAGTCTTCAGTATCCCCTGGCAGCGGCCAATGCGGTGATTCTGTTAGGGGTCGCCCTGATTATGGTGGCGGGGATTCTGCAGGTGGTGGATATTCGTCAGGAACTATAGCGAGTTAACGATGCCCAAACGCCCTCTCTCTTTCTATTGTCTGGCGGCTTTCTTCGGATTGTTTCTGCTGTTTCTCTATGGCCCTTTGATCACTATCTTTATTTTGTCACTGCAGGGACCGGATGGGGCTCTGACGTTTCCGGTCCGCAGTTTCGGTTTCTATTGGTTGGGACAGGTGTTTCAGGAACAGCGGGTGGGTAATTTTGTCGAACCCTTCCAGCGATCGCTGCTCTTGGGGCTTGCTGTGATGGGATTGGCGATTCTGGTAAGTGTGCCAGCCGCGATCGCCTTTCGCGATCGCTTTAGGGGCTCGCGGGTGATCTTCTATCTGACCATCGCCAGCCTGATTGTGCCCAGTGTTTTGGTTTCCCTGGGGATTGGCGTTATGTTTCAGGTATTGGGCTGGGAAACTAACTGGTTCTCCTCCGGTCTAGGCGCCCACCTAACCTGGACGGTTCCCTTCGCCTTCCTGATCATGATTGGGGTATTCAACCGCTTCAACCCAGCTTACGAAGAAGCGGCTCGGGACTTAGGCGCTAGCGATTTCAGCGCCTTCTATGAAATTGTTCTGCCCCTGATCGCCCCGAGCTTAGTAGGGTTAGGCATTCTGGTCTTTACCCTCTCCTACGATGAATTTACTCGCACCTCCCTGGTATCGGGTCAAGATAATACTTTGCCGCTGGAAATTTTTGGCATGACCACCAATGTCACCTCTCCCGCCCTCTATGCACTGGGGACCCTGACTACAGTATTTTCCTTTGTGATGATTGGAGCTGCTTTCGGCGGGTATCAGTTCTTTGCTAAGCGCCAGCGAGAGTGATGCTTGGTTTGCGCTGTACTCCCCTTATGGACGCTAACATGAAGATACTGAATGCTGAATACAGGTTCTGACCCTTCCCTCTGAACCCCATTGCGCATTTCATATCATGTCTTCATCACCATCGCACAATCACACTGAACAATCGAAGATAGTTGACTTCAGTGAACTAGAAAAAATCGTACTCCAAGCACTAGAACAAACCAAAACTCCCGGCGCAACAGTGGCGATCGTTAGTGGAGACAAT
>JAKSDM010000659.1 GCA_022360135.1 Pseudanabaenales cyanobacterium
TCGTTTAGCCAGCTTTAGGGAGATTGCCTTGTCATCGGGGGTGTAGCGGATAGCATTGGACAACAGATTACTCAAAATAGGCCGGAGTAATCGAGGGTCGAGGTCGGCTATGATCTGTCGACTGCGACAGGAAAATTGGATGGGGATGTGGGGTCTAACGTAGTCTTGCTCCCGCAGCAGGTCCTGGCAAAATGCACCGACATCCAGGGTTTCCGGCTGCACTTCTAGCACCTTGGCCTCAATTTTGCTGATCACCAGAATGTCGTCGATCATCATCGTCATGCGCTCGACGCTGGTGTTGACCGTTTGCAGATAGTCGTTTTTTTGTTCTAGCGAGAGCTGGTCGTTGTAGCGTTGCAGAGACGACACCGACAGGGCGATGTTGTTCAGGGGGTTGCGGAATTCATGGCAGACCATTGAGACAAAGCGCGATCGCATCTCGCTCAGTTCTTGCAATTGCTGGTTCGCCTGCTGCAGTTCAGCGGTGCGTTCCTGCACTTTGAGCTCCAGCTCTTCATTCGCCCGCTGCAGCACCTCCTCCGCCCAACGCCGTTGGGTAATATCGCGAAAGGTGACAACGGCCCCAATCAGTCGCCCCTCTTCATCGTGCATGGGGGTGCTGATATACTCCACCGGAAAGCTCGTCCCGTCTTTACGCCAGAACACTTCATTAGTGATCCGACGCACGCTGCCATCTTGGAATGCGGCGTAGATCGGGCAATCTTCTCGCGGGTAAGGGGCGCCATCCGGCTGAGAATGATGCAGCACAGCGTGCATGGATTTGCCAATTAGCTCCTCCATCGGCCAGTTAATCATGGCGGCGGCGGCCGGGTTGACAAAGGTGACATTGCCGTTCAGGTCTAGTCCATAGACGCCTTCTCCGACTGCATTGAGAATCAGCTGATGCTGGCGGCGCAGTTGCCCCAATTCATTGCCGGTGGCGGGCTGGCAAGTCGGTTCAGGAGCAGTGGGTTGGGCGGATAACCAGTAATTTTGACCCATGGTTGCAATATCCTAATGACGTTTGCGGTGCGCCAGAACGGGTTTGCTAAATCAAGCTTGGAACGGCTACATTTTTGATCCTAGAGACAGAAATGTATTGTATTACACCACAAAGCCCTAACTTAAAAGCTTACTAAAGAAGATAGCGGTCATGTCTGATTGAATACAAACATTTTTTATAGGCGTTTTTTGGGCGGCCGAAATACAGCGGTCGGCTGAGTAGAACGCCGTCTATGTTGACCGTCTGTTTTGCTTTTGAAATCTTCATTTCTGGAGTCTTCAATGAAGACAATTCTTGTGATTGAAGATGAAACTCAAACCCGCAATATTTTTCTCAGATGTTTGGAATTTGAGGGCTTTCACGCAGTGGGCGCCAGCGACGGCGCCAGCGGAGTGGCGATGGCGCAGAAGCATCAACCCGATTTGGTGGTGTGCGACATCATGATGCCGGATATGGATGGCTATTCAGTGCTGTCGGCGCTGCGGCGGACTCAACCTACGGCGGCGATTCCGTTAATTTTTCTAACTGCGAAAGTGACCATGGCCGATCTGCGCCAGGGGATGGAAATGGGGGCCGATGATTATCTCACTAAGCCCTGTACCATTGAGCAGTTCCTAACCGCGATTAATACTCGACTGCAACGACAGGAGGAGCTGGCGAATCGGTATACTCAGAAGACTGCTTCATCGCCACCGGCTTTAGACGTTAGCCCGCTAAAGGCTGAGGACTCAGAGGCAGGATCCAGTATCTTGCCCAATTGTCCAAAGCTGGCGTCAGTATTTCGATTTATCGAAGCCCACTATCGCCAACCCATTAGTTTGAACGATGTGGCCCAGGAAGCGGGGTACTCTCCGGCCTATTTAACTAACCTGGTGCAGGAACATACGGGACATACGGTTAAACGCTGGATTATTAAGCGACGCATGGCGCAAGCCAGAGCCCTGTTGGTGAATACGGCGCAGACTGTGGGGCAAATTGCCGAGGCGTCTGGCTATACTGACGCGGGTTATTTTATTCGGCAGTTCCGCAAATTTCATGGGGTTTCACCCCAAGCCTGGAGAGAGGAATCTGTAGCGAAATTGACAGATTAACCGTCGGTTTTCAGCCCAATAAAAATTTCTAAAAAAAGTCCTATCAGGTCCCAAAAATGATCTAATGCGATTCTGATTGATGGCTGATAAGTTACAGGACAACCTGATCGCCAGCTCAAGTTAAATGTGTTTTGAGTTGAGTTTGCGTTGAGTTTTCGCACAGAGAAGTTTAAGTAGACAAAGGTTATGGTTTTTACTTCAGCGACACAAACAGCTCAAAGGTGGGAAAACCTCAACTGCGATCG
Organism: Pseudanabaenales cyanobacterium; assembly: GCA_022360135.1. GTDB lineage: Bacteria > Cyanobacteriota > Cyanobacteriia > Phormidesmidales > Phormidesmidaceae > JAKSDM01. Next base: position 2,340 of record JAKSDM010000659.1, read on the forward strand.
CGGAGAACTCTCTGATTTGCAGCTGGCGTGTATCATTTGCGGCGGACAGCATCTCACCCGCGATCACTGGGAATTCATGCAGACCATGCCCAAAGATCCGGTTGATATGGTCGATGACCTGGTGAAAATGGGCCTCTATAAAGAAAATCAGCTGCGGGTCGCCGATACCGTCAACGCCTACGAGCTGAGAAAAGCATTGTTCTTAAAGACAGTGGGTCGGGGCGAGCCCAGGCGGGAGAGGCTGATTCTGGCGCTCTGTAAGCAGGCTGGCGGTTTAGAAAACGCCTTTGCGGCCGCATTTGGCCCCCAGGCTGGATTGTTCTTCACCGATTCCATCCGCACCAGTGGGGTGACCCGTCGGGAATTTCTGCGGAATATGGCCGTCGGGGCGGCCCTGGTAACTCTGGCCAGCTGCGCTGGCGGCAATCAGCCTGCGGCCGAAGAGGGTTCCGAGCAGCCAGTTGCAACCGATGGGTTAGAGAAAACAGAGCTGCAGATTGGGTTTATCCCCATCACCTGCGCCACCCCCATCATCATGTCAGAGCCCTTGGGCTTCTATCAAAAGTACGGCTTCAACGCCAAAGTCGTTAAGATGCCTAGCTGGGGGGCTGTGCGCGATTCCGCCATTGCGGGCGAGTTAGACGCCTACCATATGCTGGCGCCAATGCCGATCGCCATGACCCTGGGGCTGGGCTCCGCCGCCTTTGGGGTCAAGCTGGCCAGCATCGAAAACATCAACGGTCAAGCGATTACCGTGGCCGAGCGTCACAAGGGAAAGGTGAATGGACCGGCCGACTTCAAGGGCTTCACCATGGGCGTGCCTTTCCCCTACTCCATGCATAACCTGCTGCTGCGCTACTACCTGGCCACGGGCGGTTTAAACCCCGATGTAGATGTCAAGATTCGCCCCGTGCCGCCGCCGGACAGCATCGCTCAGATGGTGGCGGGGGACATTGACGCCTACCTGATGCCTGACCCCTTTAATCAACGGGCAGTTTACGAAGGGGCTGGCTTTATCCATATGATCACCAAAGAACTCTGGCCCGGTCATCCCTGCTGCGCCTTTGCCGCCAGCGACCAGTGGATTAGCGCCAACCCCAATACCTTCCGAGCGCTGAATAAGTCGATCATTGAGGCCGCTGGTTATGCCCGCGATCCCAAAAATCGGCCCGAAATCGCCAAAGCCATTTCCGAACGGGCTTTTCTCAACCAGCCAGTGGAAGTGGTGGAAGCAGTGCTGACCGGCAATTTCGAAGACGGCAACGGCAATACCCTGAGCGTTCCCGATCGCATCGACTTTGATCCTTACCCCTGGCAAAGCTTCGCCAACTGGATTTCCTCTCAGCTGGTGCGCTGGGATCTTCAGGGCGATGGTTTGGCCGCCAAAGCGATTCCAGAAAAAGGCTATGACACCGTTGGTCAGGACATTTTCCTCACGGACCTGGCGCGGGAACTGGCTGAAGAGCTGGGACAAACCCCTCCTGCTGAAATTTATCGCACCGAAGAACTGAAGTTTGACACTTTTGACCCCGCTGATCCAGGCGCGTATGTCAAAGAACAGACCGACAAGTACGGCGTGTAAGAGCAGTTTGACGGAGGTATTGCAACCATGGCGCTGGGCAACGTAACGACTGGATCGATCCGGAAACCTGTAGGAGATTCTCCCTACTTAAACGAGAACCTAAGAGCCTTTGCACTTTTCATGCTGTCCTTGGCCATTTTCCTCCTGGGTTGGGAGATGGGGGCGCGTTCTGGTTTGTTTGCCAAGGGTATGCCCACCGCCAGCGCAACCCTGAAGGAGTTCTGGTGGTGGATCACCCATCCCTTCTTTGATAATGGCCCCAATGATCTGGGGATTGGCTGGAATTTATTGATCAGCCTGCGGCGGGTCGCCATTGGTTATATCCTGGCGTCTTTGGTCGCCGTTCCCCTAGGAATTTTGATTGGCATCTCACCCGTGGCCTACAAGGCGTTCAACCCCTATGTGCAACTGCTAAAGCCAGTGTCGCCGTTAGCCTGGTTGCCTCTGGGGCTCTACATTCTGCGGGACTCTGAGCAGACGGGGATATTTATTATCTTCATCTCCAGCATTTGGCCAACGCTGATCAATACCGCCTTCGGCGTGGCCAGCGTAGATCAGGACTATCTGGATGTGGCCAATACCTTAGGCGCATCTCAGCTACGCACCATTTTTAAGGTAATCATCCCCGCCGCTCTACCCAACATCGTGTCGGGTTTGCGTATTAGTATGGGCATTGCCTGGTTGGTGATTGTCGCGGCTGAAATGTTGCTCGGGACTGGGTTGGGCTACTTCATCTGGAATGAGTGGAACAACCTGTACATTCCCAATATTTTGGTGGCCATTTTCATCATTGGCCTGGTGGGTCTGCTGTTGGATAGCATCTTTGCCGCCTTAGAAAAATTTGTCGCATTTGGACGCAACTCGTGAATGTAGCATCTTTGAACGGCGTCACCGCCGCTGACCCGACTGCTTTATCTTCTCAATTATCTATCCGCAATGTGACGAAGGTCTTCCCTGGCAAAAAAGGCATTTTTAACCAGCTCTCTGGCAAGACCCGCCAAGACTTTATCGCCATTGAAGACATCAGTATGGAGATCGAGCCCAATACCTTTGTCTCCATCATTGGTCCCTCAGGCTGCGGCAAATCCACCCTCTTGGGCATGATTGCCGGACTCATCCCCATAACAGGCGGCGAAATTCTGCTCAACGGGGCGCCGATTACCGGCCCTGGTCCAGATCGGGGCATGGTGTTCCAAAACTATGCCCTAATGCCCTGGATGACGGTGGAGGAAAACATTCGGTTTGCGGTTGAAACCGTCCATCCCAAAATGGCCCCCAAAGTGATCAACCGAGTAATCAAGGAGAATATTCAGCTGGTGGGATTAGACGGGGCGGAACGAAAACATCCCCACGAACTATCGGGCGGTATGCGTCAGCGGGTCGGCATTGCCCGCGCCCTGGCAATTAATCCCCAGATTCTGCTCATGGACGAACCCTTTGGAGCCCTAGACGCCTTAACTCGCGGATTTCTACA
>JAKSDM010001764.1 GCA_022360135.1 Pseudanabaenales cyanobacterium
ATGCGAACTTAAAGAAGCCCAGATCCGAGATGGCCTTCATATCTTCGGTCAATGTCCCCAAGGTCGCCAATTGCGGGATTTGGTCATCGCCATCGCCCGTCATCCGAGTGCTGAGCGATTGGGATTGACCCGGGCGATCGCCCAAGATTGGGGCCTTGACCTCGATCCCCTCACCGCCGATGCCGCCGCATCCTTTCCTCAACCCAATAGCTCCCTAGAGACCTTGCAGCCAACCTCTCTACAGAAATGCCGCACAGCAGGCGACGTGATCGAAGTCCTGGAAAACCACGCCGCCCACCTTATAGAAACCTTGATTTCCCCCCCCCAGCCAGCCCCTAGCACCCACTCATCCATCCCCCCAAAAACACCCTCTTCCAAAATCCAAAATCCAAAATCCAAAATCCAAAATCTACCCCATTCCCCCCTCCCCCCCTCTCCCCTCACCCAAACAGAACTCTCCTGGATCCAAACCCACCTCCTTCCCGCTTTACGACAAACCAACCAAGAAATGACCCATCTGCTGAAAGGTCTCGACGGCTGTTATGTTCCCTCCGGACCATCAGGAGCACCGACTCGGAACCGACCTGAGGCGCTCCCCACTGGACGCAATTTTTATTCCGTGGACATCCGGGCAATTCCTACCGAGAGTGCTTGGGACGTGGGGCGGAAAGCGGCTGAGGTCTTAATTGAACATTATGTCCAGGAGAATGGTGAATATCCTAAAACGCTGGGGTTGTCTGTTTGGGGGACATCAACCATGCGAACCGGAGGAGACGACCTAGCAGAAGCCCTGGCCCTATTGGGCGTCATGCCAATATGGGATGGACCGTCTCGCCGGGTGGTGGACTTTGAGATTTTGTCGGTGTCCGTCCTGGGGCGACCTCGCGTGGATGTGACCTTGAGGATTTCTGGTTTTTTCCGAGACGCCTTTCCCAATCTGATTGACCTATTTGATCGAGCGATAGAGGCGGTGTCGGCTCTGGATGAATCATCTGACCAGAATCCGTTGGCCGCGCAAGTCCGTCAAGAGAGCCAATTTTGGCAAGCAGAGGGGCTGAGTCCAAAGCAGGCGGTCCAGCGATCGCGCTACCGCATTTTTGGCTCCAAACCTGGTGCCTATGGAGCTGGGTTACAAGGGTTGATCGAAGCCCAGAACTGGACAGATGACCAGGATTTAGCTCACGCCTACATCAACTGGAGCAGCTATGCTTACACCCGCCAGGCAGAGGGGCGATCTGCGCCAGAAGCCTTCCAACAGCGTCTGCAGCAAATGCAGGTGGTGCTTCATAACCAGGACAATCGCGAGCATGATTTGCTTGACTCCGACGACTACTACCAGTTTCAAGGAGGGTTAACGGCGGCGGCGCGGGCAGTCACTGGCCAGAATCCCCAAACTTATTTTGGCGATCACGCCATTCCAGAAAATCCTAAAGTTCGGAAGCTAAAGGCGGAAATTGCTCGGGTTTATCGGTCTCGGGTGGTTAATCCTAAGTGGATTGAAGGTGTGATGCGCCACGGTTATAAGGGCGCCTTTGAAATGGCGGCGACGGTAGATTACTTGTTTGCCTACGACGCCACCACCCATTGTGTAACGGATCCGATGTATCAAGGGATTACAAATGCTTATCTGTTTGATCAACGGGTGCGGGAGTTTATCCAGCAAAAAAATCCTTGGGCTTTAAGGGATATTGCCGAACGACTACTTGAGGCGTATCAGCGAAAACTCTGGCAGAACGTGGACTCAGAGACTTTGGACAACCTCAAAATGATGGTGAATGAAGCAGAGGGTCTGATTGAAAACAGACAGTCTTCCCCTAATCTTCTATGAAGATTACCCAAAGGCCAGGAAGATTACTCTATTACTATCAAGGGGTGTACTGCTAGAATAGCGGGGATCGTCTTTTCACGCACGATTCGGAGTGAAATTAATGGAGCCTGTACCCACAGAGGTGGTTCAGCAGGTAGCTGAATATTTCAGCGTTCTGAGTGAACCGATGCGACTGCGGCTCTTGAACCTGCTCAAGGATGGTGAGAAGTGTGTTCAAGACTTGGTTGAAGCCACATCCACCAGTCAAGCAAATGTATCTAAACATCTTAAAGTTATGCTACAAGCAGGAATTTTAACTCGCCGAAGCGAAGGGACCTCTGCTTACTACAGCGTTTCTGATGACCTCAGTTTTGAGCTGTGTACGCTTGTGTGCGATCGCATCGCCACCCGTATCGAAGAACAAGCCCAGCACTTTCGAGCATTCAGTCTGGCGAGCAAACAATAGAATTCCCACAAATAAAAAATTTTTGTTGCAGAAAGTTAAAAGGGCAAGTAGAGCAGATCCATCCTCTGAAATATTTGCCTTTACTCGTTATCCATTTCTGTTTCATCTATTTCTGTTTTTAAAGTTCAAACTCTCGTTCGAAGTCCCCTCGGGTCATCGGCTGAAATACTTCTATGCCTTCTCCACCTAAGACGACCAGAGAGTCTCCCTCCACCGAAATCCAAACAGCCGCTTCCGGATCAAACATCGTCGCCGTAAATAGAACCTGCCCCAAGCGCCCCGCCATAGAGGCGCTACCGCCTCCGAGCTGAAAGTCTTTAGAAAAATCTATATGGATCCCGTCGGACTCAATCTTTAGGCTAAGCAGCTGGGTTTCTGAGGGAACTGTCGTCGCCGCCTTGGAATCCGTCTCAGTTGGACCCGTCATAAGTAACTTTAGCGCCGTCTTAAGCTTCTCTTCAGGTTGGTTGGTTTCAGGCAACACGATGTCTTGGGAAACCAATTCCAGATGACCACCGACATCCTTCAGCCAATATACTTGCCCCGTCTGTTCCTTCCCAGGTTTAATCGGGGAATTGTTAGGTTGCTGGGTTAGATTTTCCGTCGCAGTCTCTGTTTTGCCAGAGGAAACGGCGCCGTCCTCCCTGGACTGGCCGCCACCTATTGTGGGAAATCCAGGAATTGGCGTTTGGGGTGAGAGGGAATGCCAAGTCCACCAAGCAGTCGCCCCACCTGACACCAAAATAACCGTTGAAAGAACTGCAACAACACCCAGGGGAATTCGACGGACGTTTTTTCTATCCTCCATCGTTACAGATCCTCCAATGAATCACGTCAAAATACAGGCGTCAATTTCCTAAAAGGGTGGATGAGGGTTCTACTCTAACAAAAAAAGCTAGCTTTATCTCTTGGCCATCTATCCCAAATTCTAAAACCCTGGCCACAATTCCGGACTCTTCTAGCCTTCTAAGGCTAAGCTGCTCAAACAAACCTTCTGTCAGTTTTACTACCAGTTGGGACGGTGCAGCCTCTCCGCCAATCAGGATTTGGGGATTGATGATTTGCAGTTGACGCCCATCAATAACCACAAATCCGGCTTCCAACACAAGGGTTAAATTCTCCGTCAGAACCTGATCCTCAAGATTGGCCTGGAGGCGAATGCGGTTGCTCTCCAATAAATCAATGTTGGGGTTGCTGAGACGATATCGTTTAGCGTTTCTAGCCTTAATTGGGCTGGAAAAATCGAAACTTAGATCTTCGAAAAATTCAGCTAAGGTAGGAGATTGTAAAAATACATTCAAGTCGGCCTCGTCCAGAACGATATGGACCGCAGCCTGGAGAGGCTGATCTAGGGTAATCTCCCCCTGCTGAAGATCGCCCACATCCACATCGATCGGATCAGTCTCGATATCTAATAGGGCGACCCGCAGTTCAGGTCTAGGATAAAGACCTCGCCCTGCAATCCGAACCTGATCCACTTTCCCCTGCAGTAATCGAAAATTGGGCGCATTGTCCACCCGAACCCTCAGTTCTTCGACATCATATAATTGAGACCGAATCGCATTCTCCGCCGCCTGATCTACGAAAATCCCCACAGGGGAAACAATCGCGAGCAGGCTGGAGAGGATAATAGTGATCAGCTCCATTAGCTAACAGCGTCCTTAACCCACTGCTTCACGGTAGAAACGACCTCATCGATCGCCAGGTCTTGGGCTTCGTGATTGGCGCGTTTGACAACTTCCACCTGGCCTTGTTTGAGCGATCGCCCCGTCACAATCCGGTAGGGTATGCCAATCAGATCAGCGTCTTTGAATTTGACGCCTGCTCGTTCGTCCCGGTCGTCGAGTAGGGTTTCGACCCCAGCCGTGTTCAAGTCGGCGTAGAGTTTTTCGGCTGCTTTGACTTGCTTAGCGTCGGCGATATTGGGGATGACCACAATTGCCTGGTAGGGGGCGATCGCCACCGGCCAGATGATCCCGTCCTGGTCGTAGGATTGCTCGACGGCGGCTTGGGCCAGACGAGAAACCCCGACACCGTAGCAGCCCATCCATAACGGGGCCTCTTCGCCTTGTTTGTTGGTGTAGACAGCTCCCATCGCTTGGGAATACTTTATCCCCAGTTGAAAGATGTGGCCAATCTCAATGCCGCGAGCGGTCTGGAGCCGTTGGCTGGGGTCATGCACGGCGCGATCGCCGGCGATCGCCTTCCGTACATCAACAATCAGCTCCGGCAACGTGAATTGATCGCCCCAGTTCGCCCCCACAACGTGATAGCCCAATTCATTAGACCCAGTCACAAAATTCTTTAAGTCTACCGCTGTCTTATCAACCATCCGC
>JAKSDM010000564.1 GCA_022360135.1 Pseudanabaenales cyanobacterium
CCTACTCACCGGAGCTAAATCTGATAGAGAACGTCTGGCGATTTATGAAATACGACTGGATAGAGAATGCGGCCTATGAGAGTTGGAGAACTCTGAAAAATCATGTTGAAAACGTGCTCACGGGGTTTGGAAAAGAATTTGTAATTAATTTTGCATGACTACTTAGTTACCTAAAATCTAAAATGTAAAATCTAAAATCCAAAATCCTCTTGGCAAGTAACAAGTAACAAGTAACAAGTGACCAAAATCCAAAATCTAAAATCCTCTTGGCAAGTAACAAGTAACAAGTAACAAGTGACTAAAATCCAAAATCTAAAATCCAAAATCCTTAGAGTATGGGTAATGGAGTAATCAGGATCTTCTAAAATTGGGGTATCAACTCAATCTGTGGAAGGGGTGATGCAAAGCCTGATCAAATGGACTGTTGATGATTACCATCGGATGATTGAGGCGGGCATTTTGGCCGATCGCAAGGTTGAGCTATTGGCAGGAGACATTCACCCAATGGCGCCTGAGGGACCTCCCCACACTTATTATGGGGGCAGTTTCGCCGATCGCTTGCGGGCGGCATTGGCGGGCCGCGCTTTGGTGAGAGAAGCCCGACCGATTACCTTGACCGATTCAGAACCTGAGCCTGACATTGCCGTTGTTCGAGGCGGTTGGGAGGATTATCGCGATCGCCATCCTGGGGCGGCGGATGTGTTATTGATGATTGAGATCTCTGAATCGAGTTTGAAAAAAGATACGGAAGACAAGCGGATTATTTACGCAACTGCTAATATTGCCGATTATTGGGTCTGGGATCTGACTGCGCCGCAGCTAATCATCTATCGCCATCCTCAGGCGGGTGATTATCAATTGGTTTCCCGTCTCCAGCAAGGCGACATTGCGCCTTTAGCTTTTCCAGATCTAATCTTTTCTGTGAGTCAACTTTTAACCTAAAGGGGCGTTTTTCTGGCGGGGAGATCGCAGTCGCGGATGCGCTATCAACACACTGATCATCAAGCCCTGCGATTACCGAAATCAAAGTTTATTTCATGTTGCTAATATCCAGCGGAG
>JAKSDM010000828.1 GCA_022360135.1 Pseudanabaenales cyanobacterium
AAAATTGAGCCAGGTGATCGATGAGTTACTCAAAGCGGAGTTATTGAGCGGTTGAAATTGTTAGAAATCTTTCATGAATAGACTCTCACACAAGTTTCATTGTGTACTCACAAGGGATTGCGATTTTACACATATGGGTGTAAGAGGCATAGCGACATCATCCATCAGCTGAACTTGATGACAGCCCGCTTTTCTCTCCTTCCGGTTGATAGAAATTTTATCTTTCCTATGTATTTTGCAACTTTAATACTGACTTCCCTGATTTCCAGCTTACCCATGGCTGGATTCATTAGAAATAAGCCAGCTAAGCATAGGAAAAAGAGACATAACTATACCCAATGTAATACTGGCGCCGATTACATTTTTGAACCGGCAGAAGCCGAAGGATCTGGCTATCTGATCAGTCAGGGAAGAAACGTCAAATGTGGAGATTGTATTGTCTTAGGCGACAATGCTAATCCTCATCAGTATCAAGTTGAAGCAATTGATTACTATTCAAATCCATCCGATATGTGGATAGCCGCCCTTCAACCTATTAGGCAATGAGCCAGATGGACACTAGAGATTAAGGTTTTCACTATAACAAAGTCTTGAATTTTTCCCAACAGATTGCTGCCAATAACATCCTAGACTCTGTTACCCATCCAATTATCACCCAAAAGAATCGGCCGAGTTGGGAGGAATGCCTTTTAGCGCTGCTCGCACTTCTGCAGGAATATCGGCTAAATCGCTATCTGAGGGAAAACCTTCAAGCTTCTTCGCTTGAGGGATATCGGGCCAATCAGCAGGAACTCTGGATTCTTCCGAGGGTGGGATATTTTCTAGAATATGGGTTGATTTAGCCTCTGGTTGGTTTACCTCAATCAGGTTGGCCTCATCTAAAGCAGATATTTCGGTGGGAATGGCGGCTAGCGCCGCCCGAACATCCTCAGGAATATCCTCTGAGTCGCCATTTGATGGGACAGATGCAATCGCCTTAGCGTGAGGAAGATCTGGTAATTCAGGCGGAGGAGAAGCCAAAGCAGCCGACGACTCCTTAGGTGCAACAATTCGTTTATCTCGTTTATCGCCTAATGGCGCAGGCTTAGCTGGCTTGGGTTGAGGGAACGAGTCTTTTGCTTTAGCCGCTAAGCTGGCTGAACCGTCCGCCCCGGCCCTGGCTGTCAACTTGGCCCGCTTCCCTAAGATAGACTCTTCCGTCAGGCGCACTGGGTCACGGGTATTCTTGCGTTTGAGTTTGGCTGCTTGCTTGAGGAAGGTCTGCGCTTCCTGAGCTTGACCCATATCTTTGAGCGCCTTAGCCTTACGAACCAAGATTGTAATGGAATTAGGTTTGAGTTCTACTGCCTTATTGAGACTCACCATCGCCTCATCTATACGGCCCAGCTTCACTAGAATATTACCTCTACGAGCCATCCCACTGGCTAATAGTGCAGTCGCACTGGCTAAACTGGCGCCCGATGACAAGGCCTTAAAGCGCTCAACATCGGCTGCTTCAATTGCTATCTGCAGTCGATCTAGCGCTTTATCATAGCGGCCTGACCTAGCCAGTTTAATCCCCTCCACCAGAGCTGTTTTGGCTTGAGCAAGCTTGCTAATAGGGGTTGGAGCGGTTGCAGGAGCAGCCTCTTTTACAGAGGGGGGCGAGGGTATTAAGTCCTCAGCCACATCCTCAGACGAGACTGTAGCGAAATCCTCAGACGAGACTGTAGCAAAGTCCTCAGACGAGACTGTAGCAAAGTCCTCAGATGAAACTGTAGCAAAGTCCTCAGACGAGACTGTAGCAAAGTCCTCAGATGAAACCGTAGCAAAGTCCTCAGATGAAACCGTAGCAAAATCCTCAGACGAAACCGTAGCAAAGTCAGCTTCCTCAAAATCTGAGGACGGTAAGGCTGGGGTTTCACTAGCCGGTAAGCTGCTCTCAGCGTCAGTCACTTCTTCAGAGGTTGGGGAGACATCGATACTCCTTTGGGACGGCTCAACCTCCTCCAATTTCTGCTCTTTCCATTCCCGATCTCCAAACAACCACCAAACGATGAATCCAAGTAAAGCGGTAGCCGCCCCTCCCACTATCCAGCTCCAAAGCCAGGGCGGCAGATCATTGAGGAGCTTTAACCAGGTATTGAATCTTTCACCCATTTGAGGAACAGGTGCTGGCGGCAATTGGTCAATTGGCTCGCCGTCTGATAAATGCCAAAATTTTGGGACACCGTCAGCAGTGATGCTGACCATTGTTTGACCATCTGGACCAAAGGCAGTCGAATTCGTCGCCGCTGCTGACTCATCAGGAAAGGCGCCGTCAATGGCTTCGCCATTTAAGTTCCACCGATGTAATGGCTCGTTTTCACTGCCACTGATAATTGTCTGTCCATCTGGAGTAAAGGCCACAGCGGCGATCGCCCCCTGATGCCCCTTAAACGGCGTACCAATAAGCTGGCCAATAGCTTCGGAGTTGGCTGATATAGCTGATATGTCCCAAAGACGCAATGTCTGGTCTTCACTACCACTGACAATTTTTAGTCCAGGCGGAATTTGCTCTGGGCTACCCGGTTGATCAGCACTGCTTGGCTGGTCGAGTTCGCTCTGCGGTTCGGGGCTGCTTGGCTGATCGGGACTAAAGGCGATCGCCGTCACCGCGCCGCTATGTCCTGTAAGCGGTTGCCCTATAGATTCGCCGTTTAAGTTCCACAGACGCAGCGTCTGGTCTGCTCCACCGGTGGCGATCAGCTTCCCATCCGGGCTAAAGGCGATCGCACGAATACCCCCTGTATGAGCGAGTATGGGTTCCCCCGATTGTTCCTGCCGCTGTAAATCCCAGAATCGCAGCGCGCCATCCTGACCGCCACTGACGAGGGTTTGTCCGTCCTTCGGATTGAAGGCGACGGCGGTGATGGGGTCTTCATGGTCCGCTAACAGTTCGTCCCGCAGTTGATCTTGCAGATCCCATAATTTCACTACGCCATCTGCGCCACTAGTGGCGATGGTCTGGCCATCAGGGCTAAACGCAATGGCGGTGATGGGACCAATATGGGCTTTGATGGGCTCCTTGGTTGGATCGATTAGATCGCCCTGAAAGTTCCGTAACTGTAAATAACCGTCCCTACCACTACTAGCAAGGATCGCATCCTTTGGACTAACGGCCACTATCCCAGGCGGAATATCGGCCGTCGCCACAGTCGCCGCCTCGAACGTTTTGGCCGCTTCAACCGCCTCTTCTCCAGATATATCAGTGGCAAACCCCAAGAAGACTCGCACGGCGTTACTAGGCCCTTCCTCACCTTGCCTATAAACGTACCCCCGAGGTTGGGAGAAGGGATAGCGTTCATCGGTGGCTAAGGTTGCATGCATCGCCACAATTCGAACATTATCCTGGCCAGTTACCTGACTGGCGATCGCATAGCTAACGCCATCCCGCCCCAACTGACGAACAATCGCAGCGGTATCATCCTCAGCCATCTGAACCGCATTAGCGCCCGTGGCAAACTCAGCCGCCCTGAAAACTTCGTACTGACTGAGGGTTTGTCGAATGTCGCTGTTCTCAGGCCGATCGATGAACCGAATCGGCGTATTAGGCCCCCCCACTTCCAACCAATTGTTGATTTCGCCGCGAAAGATCCGGGCAAATTCTTCAGCAGTCAGATTATTGCGATACGAAGCCTGGCTAAATGGATTGTCAGGACCGACGATAATGGCAATCTTTTCTCGGCTGATTTCTACCCCAACTAACCCTTGGGCGGCTTCTTCTGGCGTTACCGGACGACCAATCGCAGCCAGGTCAACAGAGCCTTCCAGAACCGCTTTCAGAGCAGCGTCTGCATTGATTTCGCTAATTTTAACGCTTGTCTCCGGATACTCAGCCTCAAATCCCACTTTCAACCTCTGGTTGATCACCCTCATGCTGGGAGAACTCGCAATGTTGACCGTCATCCCGTCATTAACTGTATCCAGGCGAGGAAACGCTAGCGCTTCTGCTGAAGTCTCCTGAGCGAATAGTGCATCTGAAGTTCGTAGCGAGAAGGTAAGGGGTGGAGCCGCCAAGGTGGTTAGCAGCACCAGAGCCAGCAGAGAATTCTTTCGCTGATTAAACATAGATAGCACAACCCTTGAGGGTGGAATTCAGTTTAGAGAAGACCTATTACTATACGCATAAAATCGTAGATAGGCTAAGTATGTTTACGAATCCTCGTTGAAGGAAGGGGATGGGTGGATAGATTTTGGATTTTGGATTTGCACCTCTCCCCATCTCCCCATCCCCCCCTACCGCATCCCCCTAATTTAACAAACAGCGGTTTTTGTTCCTGGCCCAACTTCTAGGGTGTCGCTGATTTGGCCGCCGTCGTGGTAGGCCGCTAGAAGAACTTCGCTGGTTTTGCCCCAGGCGATCGCCCCGGTTTTGTCGATGGCGATCGCGCCGAGGTCTCGGTTGTTTCTATCGGCTTCTGTGAAGGAGCGCTCGAATGTGGTTTGCAGAGAAAGGCCATCGGTGACCCGCACCACAATCCGGGCGGCCAGACATTCGTCGATAATATCTTCGCCAATGCCGGTGCAGCTGACGGCGGCGTCAGTGGTGGCGTAGTTACCGGCGGGCATAGCTGAGTCACTCACCCGACCAATGCGTTCTAGCCCTTTACCCCCCGTGGAGGTGCCGACGGCAAGTTGTCCCTGGGTGTCTAGCGCCACAACGCCAATGGTGCCGCGACGGGCATGGGGGTCAACCGGATCGACGGGCGGTTCTTTCTCCGCAATCACGCTGGCCATGGTTTTGTGGAAGTGAAATAGACGCTCCTGCTCCCATTCTTGCAATCGCACATCGATCAGAGGATCAAAGATGGGAGTTTGCAGCTCCCGAGTTAGCTCGGCTGACCCATAGTCGGAGAGGACGCGATCGGCGGAGCCTTGCAAAAAATTCGCCAGGTCAATCGGATGCTGCACCCGGGAAACATTAATCACCCCGCTAAATCGTTGTGTGGCGCCATCCATCAGACTGGCGCTCATGCGAATTTGGCCATCGGATTGCAGCACCGAGCCTTTACCCGCATTAAAGCGAGGGTCATCTTCCAGCAACTGGCAGCCCAATACCACAGCAGTTCTGGCGGCCGTCCCCGTCAGCAGTTTGCCGTAAATGACATCGATAAACTTGTAAAGATCTTGCCGAACAACCTCGATTTCCCCTTTGTTTTTGAGGGAGCTGCCCGCCCCGACATGGATAATGAGTTTGGGTTGTACCTGACCGGCTGCTGACATGCCTAGACCTCGCTGAATAGATAAATAGTGCTGTTTGCCCAGTTTCCTATTCTAGGGCTTTCCTTTATCTATGCCGGTTGGGATCGCGCCTTTTGTCTCAAGAGGTTGACAATTTGAGCCTTTTCGAGCAAGCCCACTAATGTCCCGTTTGCATGGGTCACGGCCAGCGCTTGAACACCCTGTTTTTCCAGTTGTCCCATTACTTCCAGTAGAGGCTGATCCGCTTGAACCTGAATTTCCTCAGCCATTGGCTGCAAAAAATCACGCACTGGGTAGTCAGGCCATTGACTCGATGGCAGAGTTTGGAGCGCCTCTAGCTGGATAGTCCCGACCAATTTTGCCTGGCCATCTTGCACTAAAAACCGTCGCCACTGATCGTCGCCCCTAGAAATAACCGCTACATCCGCCAGTTCGCGCAGGGTGCTGTCGGCACTAATAATTGGGCTATTTTCGAGCACGGCGTCAGCGGCCGTTAGCCCGGATAGGGCTTCTTGAATGGTGGCGGATTGAGCAGACTGACCGGCATTTTGCAACAGAAACCAACCAATAATCAGCGTCCAGAAGCTGCCAACATTGGAGACGCCCAGGATAGATAACGCCCCCAGAGAAATCGCTGACCAACCGATCAACTGCCCCATTCGACTGGCCCATCGAATTCCCCGATAACGATTTCCGGTTATTTTCCAAACAGCGGCTTTGAGCACATTACCCCCATCTAAAGGCAGACCAGGAATCATATTGAAGATCGCCAGCACCAAGTTAATATAGGCTAGCAAACTGGCGATCGCCGCCATTGGCCCCACGACTAAGCCACTATTCGCAACCACTGTCAACAGACCAAACAGCGCCAAACTTACCAAGGGACCCGCCACTGCAATCCAGAAGGCTCCAGCCGGTGTTTTGGCTTCAGCCTCTAGACTGGCTAAGCCGCCAAACAGAAACAACGTAATCGAGTTAACGCCAATCCCTTGCTGCTTAGCGGCAAAACTGTGGCCTAACTCATGCAGTAAGACAGAGCCAAAGAGCAACAACCCTGACACCAACCCCAGACCCCATGCCTGCACCCCCAACCAGGGAAATTGAGCCGCCAGTCCCCCCCCCAGATTAAGAGTAACCAGGGCCAAAACAAAAAACCAGGATACGTTGATAAAGAAGGGAATGCCAAACAGACTCCCGACTCGAAGACTACCGTTCATATTGGGCTCCTTTCACTACGTTGAATCTGGGTTGAATCTGGATAAAGCTAAGGCGTGGGGTTGCGCAAAAACTCTCGATTGCTTAATTCCAGAACATCTTGATCGTAACCGATTGTAAAGGTGAACTCATTTTTTCCGGGTCGTAATTGCCGTCGGTTGACAAGTTCGGGCGATGAATTGTTGAGGTGTTCTGGATTTGGTGCAAGCAGTTAGATTTTGGATTTTAGATTTTGGATTTTGGAGGTGTTGTGGCAGAGGGATGAATTTGTCTCTTCATTAATGCGTAGGGATAGCAATCAATCAGAAAATAGTAGGGATTAGGCGTCATTCCCACACAGGTGGGAATCCAGAAAATGGGCTCCAGAATCGGTGATGGATTCCTGTTTTCACAGGAATGACGTGGTAATTGATACGTCAGGATCCCTAACCCCCCTGAAATTAATGATTTTGGAGCTTGCCATCTTCCCAAATAATGTTACGAAATAATTCGCCAGCAGTATCCTCCCTGATGAGAAGGGAAGCCATATTCAAAGTCCCTCTCCCCTAGAGAGCTACCGTGTACACACAAGTCGGAGCCGGAGTCATTTTAGCCCCCTAAATCCCCCAATTCTGGGGGACTTTGAAGTTCATGCTCCCCCAAGGTTGGGGGCTGGGGGGCCTCAAAAGTCCCCCAGATGCCGATAATTTCCAATTGTTAAATTCGCCAGCAGCATCAGAATTGGGGGGTTAGGGGGGGAAATCGGTGAATTCGCAATCGGAGTCGAGATCTGTGTACACAGTAGCCTAGAGAGAGAGATTTAGGGTGAGGGCTGAATAGCTAATGACTGCAAGCGATATACTGTCCGGTATTTTCTTAACTGGAAATCACCCTACAAGAACTATCTTCGCAGAAGTCCCGGATTGTTTGGAAGCAAAGCTTTTGACAGCGGTTCCACAGGCAAATGCCTACCCTATGGGTCTTACGATTTTGGATTTTGGATTTTGGAGAGGGGGATGGGCAAACAGCTAAATTTTGGATTTTGGATTTTGGATTTTGGAGAGGGGGATGGGCATGCTGGTAGTTAGTAAATTGGCACGCAGCAATTGGATGAGCAAGCATTCAAGCAACGGACAAAAAAGCTGGCGCTGAGGGTTCTTCGATTGGTGGAATCATTGCCACGAAAAACGTCAACCAACATCATTGGGAGACAGCTTATCCGCTGTGCGACGTCTGTCGGCGCCAATTATCGATCTGCATGTCGAGCAAAATCGACTGCGGATCTCATTGCCAAGCTCAGCATTGTTGAAGAAGAAGCAGATGAATGTCTCTATTGGCTGGAATTGCTGGTGGAAGCA
>JAKSDM010001792.1 GCA_022360135.1 Pseudanabaenales cyanobacterium
ATCTGCTATGGTCATAAATTTATCCTTCAAATATTCAGGTTTGTCATTCATCTGAACATTACTTTCATCAGGGACTGGCCTCCTGTCATTCCGAGCAGGGCGAGGAATCTTGCGATCGCTGGGGGTGCTCGCCTGAGATGCCTTTCGACTTGGCTCAAGGTAAACTTCGACTCCACTCCGTTGCGCTCAGCATGACATACCGGCTGTGTTCTGGGATCACGGCTAAGTATCTGATCATTCCGATAGTCTTGCCCAGGTGTCATTCCGAGTTTTGCGAGGAATCTCGCGATCGCTAACACCCCCCAACCAAGATACCTTTCGACCCCGCTCAAGGCTATCCACTCTCCATCCCTAACCCTCAATGCTCAAATCCCGCCACTCTGGATTCATCGACTCAATCAGAGCTATCTTCTTCGCCCGAGACCAGCCCTTGAGCTGCTTTTCCCTGGCAATTGCGGCATGTACATCATCCGTCTCCTCAAAATAAATCAGCCGGTCAATATTGTACTTGCTTGTGAATACTGATCCTTGCTTTGCTTGATGCTCCAACACACGCTGTATTAAACGATTGGTCATGCCAATGTACAACGTTTTTGAGCGGCTGGTCAGGATGTAGACATAGTAGAGCTTTATCCTACCCAGAATTCCCTGTGTCTTTCCAGAGGGAACACCACAAAAATTAATTACAGAGTCAATTGGTGGTAAGACCAAGATGTCATGTTGAGTGGAGCGAAGCAGAATCGAAACATCTCAGTCTCCCGTGGGGCTTGAGATTCCTCGCTTCTCTCGGAATGACACTGGGCCTCGGTAAAATTTTCAAGGCCCAGGCGCCTATCCCTCCAAAATCCCCACTAGCACTCGAATCAAATCCTCTACATCATCCGGAACCTGATAGCCGCCAATATCCTGGGTAATTCGTTTCTTTTCCCTATCCAACACACCAAACACCCAAAAATTGCCCATCGTAACGACCCCATAAATGTTCTGCTGGGACTCATTCACCATTGCCAACGCAATCATCTCAACCGCAAGCTGAGTAAAACCACGTGTCAGGTCATCGCGTTTCGCCTCAACGACTACTATTTGGCTCTCAGCACGAATCAGGTAATCCAAATTTCCCTGCAACCAGTTATTGACCTTTAACGGATACTCAAACCGTAAAATCTGATGGCAAATGGTGGCCACGCGGGTCAAAACCGGAGCGACTAATACTTCACGTTTGGCGCTTTCACTAGTCAGTTGGACATAGGGTAATGTCTCCTCAATCTGAGCCTTAAGCTGATCCAGTCCGGTGAGTTCCTTCTGGGTTCTAGTCAGATTCAATCGCGCCTGAGTATAGCTGTAGCCAAACTCAGCCAAAATTTCGTCCGTATCAAAAGGCAGCTCAAAATACGAACGATAGGTATAGTTGGCGTCTTTATCTAAAAGCTTTAACATCATGGCTATCTATAAGTACCTATGCATTGAAATGTAATTAATTTTGCCTACCTACTTAGATCACACAAGTCGGAGCCAAAATCGCTTACTCCTCCAGCAGGGCGCTCAATGCCTGCATTTCCGTCATCGCCACCTGTAGCTTCTCCATTATCGCCGCTGCAATTTCCTCCGGCTCAGGCAGGTCATCCGCCGATTGCAAGTTTTCATCCCGCAACCACGAAATATCCAGGTTTTCGCCCCGGTCTTTGATGAAATCCCGGCTAAAGCGCCGGAACCGTCCCTCTTCTCCCTGGTCAATCCGCGGGCTGCCCCCATTCGAATCTTCCCCATAGCTCTGCTCAAACGCCTCAAAATGCTGACGCGTCAGAGGGGTTCGCTTCCCAAAGCTGGGCATATTCGTCCGCAAATCATAAACCCAAACAGTTTCCGTATTGCCCTTCTCCGTCGTCCCTCGCTGAAAGAACAACACATTGGTTTTCACCCCCGGAGAGTAGAAAATCCCCGTCGGCAATCGCAAAATCGTATGCAGATTGCACTTGTCCATCAGGTCAGCCCGAATGAGACCAGCACGGCTACCCGTTGGCCTCTACAAGTGCCTTCCACCGTTTCGCCTTGCTCAACTTCATGCACAAGCTGAGTAAAGCGATCGCGCGCCTGAGCAATAGAATACTGAGTCATAAAATCTTCGAAATGGCTACTTAGATGGCTATCTTAAATAATCAAGCAAACGTTTGCTTGCAAGGTAGTTTACGGCTGATGGGTCAAGTCTGAGACAAGGCCACGAAATTCATGATCCGCGATCTCTATCAACATCTGAGATACCAGTTGGCAAAATCCCTCTGCTGTTTGAGGCGACGTTCCATTGGGGTGAACGCTCATAAACCCATGGGCGACTGCATGGCGCAATGCAGTCGCGACAGACAAACAGTTATCTGACTCGCCGTTTTGAAAGGCATGTAGTCTCTCTAATAGAGGTCTTGACTCTACTTGTTCTTCTAAAAACATCAGAATACTTTTTGAGCGTCTCAGTTGTGAAGCTGGCTTAGTCCCCAGGGACGCCCACCGATCCATTAAGTTCCGACTACCCGAAGGCGGCTTTACCGCCTTGTGAAGTTGTTCTAAGGCGCTATACGCCAAAAATGCCTTTAGGACTGCTCCATAAGCATTCTTCGTCGCACTGGGATACCCACTTACCTCAAGTCCTTCAAAGGCGCTGGCTAGCCTATATCTAG
>JAKSDM010000462.1 GCA_022360135.1 Pseudanabaenales cyanobacterium
ATTTCTCTCGCATCGTCAACATCGCTTGACGGAGCGCCTGAGCTTTGTTGTCGGTTTGCTCAAGCTGGCGATAAAATTCCACCATTAATTCGCCTGTAGGTTGGTCAGGCACTGCCCACAGTGATACGACCACACTAGGGACTCCCGCCAGGATCAGAGAACGTGACAAACCCACCACCCCATCTCCAGTAACTTGCCCTTGGCCGGTGTTGCAAGCACTCAGCACCACTAGCTCTGCTTTCAATTCCATCTGCGCAATTTCGGCGGCTGTTAGTAACCCATCATTAAGTTCCCCAGTACCGTTGGCAGCCAGAACTACACCCCCGTTCAATCCTTGAAATTCGTCCAAGATGCCATGGGTCGCTAGATGAATGATGCGGGCATTGGGCATTTGTTGAACAACCGTCGCTTTTTTTGCCTCATCACCAATGAACGGATCAGTGTCAAGCAAGGTTGCAATATCTATGGCTTCTTGCTTAGCGCCAGGCAGCGCTTCCAGGCGGGTAGGAATTTCCTCATAACTAAACACCTGAGGTAAGCCACTGGTTTTACCAGTGCGACTTGAAAAGCTTTGAGCGTTCCAGGAGTAAAGTAACTCCCACGGTGGCTTGATGAGCCAATATCCGTAGGAGGAAATAACAATATCGGAATTGTATCAAAGCCTTGCCCACTCTAAGTGCTATCCATTAATCGCATCTTTCTTGATAATCTTGAAAGCTTCTCTGAGAGGGAATTGTGGGAGTTTGAAGAAATGTAATCAGTTCAATCGACCAGAAATATGCACGGGTGGTTAACGATGGTTCTTGAGCGTTATCAGACAATCGTGCTTGTAAATGAACAGACAGGGGCAGGGTAATATGACGACATGGGCTGCAGAAGAACTCCGTTTTGCTAACTTAGGGGATGCCCGTCGCAATCGACGGTTAATTCAGATAGTGGAAGATTTAGCCGCCCAACCCACGGCCAGTGTGCCCCAAGCCAGCCGAGACGCTGCTGCCGTCCAAGCGGCTTATGATTTTTGGAAATCCCCTCACGTGAAACCAGACAATGTTTTAGCAGCGAAACGGGACGATACTTTAGAAAAAATCAAAGAACACTCCATTGTCCTGGTTCCTCAAGACACCACCGAGTTGAATTTCACCCATCATCCCGAGAAAAAAGGGCTGGGCTACTTAGACAGTGCGCTGGCGCGCGGTCTGAAGGTGCATTCAGTGCTCTGTAGCAGTGTTGAGGGAACGCCTTTGGGGCTTCTGCATCAGAAGGTTTGGGCGAGGGATTGGGCGCAATTGGGTAAAAAACATCAACGAGGGCGCAAACCGATTGAAGAGAAGGAAAGTTACCGCTGGATAGAAGGCCTTGAGGCAGTTCAAACCGTGGTCGACCCGGCCATCGTCGTGGTCAGCATGGCAGACCAGGAAGGCGATATCTATGAACTCTTCGCCCACCCGCGTAAGTCCAATTCAGAGCTGTTAATTCGCGCCTACCAAAACCGCTCGGTCAAGCAAGACGCCACTGACCCAGAGGTGAAACGCTTACACCAAGCCATCCAACAAGTTGAGCCTAAGGGAGAACTCACTTTTGAACTCCAACGCACGCCAAAACGGGCCGTCCGAGAGGTCACCTTGACGGTCCGCTTTGCCAGCTTCCTGATTCAGCCTCCTCAAGGTCATCTCAATCGTCACCAACTTAAGTCGATTCGCCTCCAAGCGATTTTGGCCGAAGAGGAAAATCCACCGACCGGTGAGCCCCCCGTGCGGTGGTTATTGTTAACGACTCTGCCCATCGCCAATTTTGAGCAAGCTTACCAATATATCAAGTGGTATAGCTGCCGCTGGTTGATTGAGCGGCATCATTTTGTGCTCAAAAGTGGTTGCCGCATTGAACAGTTACAGCTAGAAACCGCAGATCGCATTCACCGCGCCCTAGCGACTTATTCGATTGTGGCTTGTCGCCTACTCTGGCTCACCTATGAAGCCCGTCATAATCCTGAACGCCCTGCCGATGAAGTCTTCCAACCCTATGAATGGAAAGCCCTCTATAGCGCCATTCACAAAACGACTGTTCTCCCTTCGACACCACCCACCTTACACACATGTATGCGTTGGATTGCCCAACTAGGTGGGTTTATGGGACGAAAGCGAGATGGACAACCCGGCATAAAAACGATTTGGCAAGGACTCCGACGACTCCATGACATTGCCGAAACATGGCGATTAGTCACTTCCAACTCTACCCCTATTGTCCACTCCAAATATGTTAAGAAAGATCCCATTAATGGATAGCTTTTTCAAGGGGGGGTAGGGGGGATCTCGCCCTTAGCGGAAGGGATAGATGACTTGTGTGTACACGGTAGACACCCCGACTTCACGAGATGTGCTCACCCAAGCGAGAATTGCCCCTAAAGCCCATTGCCAATGAGAATAAACGGCGTCCAGTAGAAGGGATGGGAGAGGTCGGGAAGGGGCGCAGTGGACCCACTGTCAAC
The DNA here is from genome assembly GCA_022360135.1 of Pseudanabaenales cyanobacterium. Taxonomy (GTDB): domain Bacteria; phylum Cyanobacteriota; class Cyanobacteriia; order Phormidesmidales; family Phormidesmidaceae; genus JAKSDM01. Next base: position 2,486 of record JAKSDM010000462.1, read on the forward strand.
GGGAGCTGGCCGATCGCCCCAGCCGACAATGCCTCGAAGTGTCTCAGTCACAGCCGGGTCAACATCGCCCGTCAGGAGACCCAACTGGGCGCGTTGCAACGCGCCCGAAAACGTCACCGGATTGGTCTCTGCCCTTTAGCCAGCTCCAGGTAAAACTGTTGCATTAGGGCGCTGGTGCTGGCGTCGCTGACTTTCCACAGAGAGGCGATAATCGCATCCGCTCCGGCATCCAGGAAGGTTTGGGCGATGCCCGAAATTTCCCGCCCATCTAACTCTTGAGCCTCTGACGCAGACTGCTGATCGCCCCCCAGTGCTGTTTCGCAGGCGCTCAGCACCACCAGACTCAGATCAGTGAAATGCTGCTTGACATTCTGCATCTGCGAAATGCGCCAGGCTTTGCGGGTGCCCAGCATCAGGAACGATGAATCCAAGTTGGTGGGAACAAACAGGCCGTGGGTGGCGATGTGAAGGATTTGGCGGTCGTCGATTTTGAGGGTTTTGAAGGCGCTATCGTCAAAGTCTTTATTCAGCAGACCGACGCCGGGATAGACGCCTTCGGAGTCGGCGGCGTCGCTAGAGCGCACAATCCTGTCCAACTCGTCGGGGACATGTTGCAGCGGCGCAAAGTAGGTTACATCATCCGTGGGGTCATCGTCAAACACCTCTTCCGAGAGGCCCAGGGCTAAGACTGAGACCTCGTCAGGATTCGTGGGTAGAGGATTGGCCACCGGCGTGAGCCAGGCGGCGGTAACGGTGGAGAGGGTGTAACGCTCGATCAGGTATTGGTCGCCATTGTGCAAAGCGGCCATGGGGATATAGCGGAGCTGCCGGTCGAGGGCAAACACCAAGTTTTCAATACCCTGTTGCTGCAGCACTGTGTCTAGGTCTTGGGGGATAAGCCACCGATGCAGTTGTTGGGCCACCGCTTGAATAGCAGGAATATCCTCAGTCGTACAGCCTGAGGTTTCGCATTGGTGCATAAGGCGGCGAAACTCAAAAGCGGCCTGATTAATCTCAGCCTCTGTCGCCTGGGGAACTTCAATCGCATTGGCGACGCCGCCCCGGGTCGCCCAGAGCAACACCAGTCGATCTTTCAACACCACGGGATAGATCAGCATTGTGTTGGGCTGAGCCGCCAGCACTTCGACGACACTTTCGGTAATCAAATCTTCAGGATTGGGGGTTTCTTCATCCTCTTCCAGCTCTAGTTGAGCGATAAGGGTATTGAACACTTTAGTCAGGTGTTCGCGATCGTCATACCAATCAAACAACACCGCTCGACTGCAGTCGGTCACCCCATTTTCACAGTCGTTGATTTTTAGCCCCAACTGCACCAGGTCTGTGAGGGTCTTGGCCACTTCAGCACCAGGTCTGTGAGGGTCTTGGCCACTTCAGCTTCTACCGGAGACAGTTGAATCTCTCCGGTTTGCACATTCGTCACTGTCCTCCGGGTGTATTCTCGAATTTCTTCCGTTTTGAGTAACTCTAACACTTGCAGGGCTTCTAGAAAGCGACCCTCTGAAATCAGGAGGTCGGCCAGAAAGCGATAATCATCGGCGACGGTCTCGGCATAAGTCTGTTGATCCTCTGATGGCAGACCTTGAATACCTCTCCGAATGGTTTCTCGCACATTCACTGACAGCTTCAAGAACACAATGGCCAATTCAGTCTGCTCTTGTTGGGCATACAGTCTGCCGATATTGCTCAGAGAAGTTCCGATTTCCGCTTGAGTTTCAGTCGCTTGACCAATGGCCAGGGAGCGCTGGTAGTAGCCCAACGCCTCCGGATATTGAACCAGTCTGTAGTAAATGGCGCCAATGTTGTTGAGCATCAGGCCTTCGCCCTGGTGATCGCCAATCGCTTGACGGATGGCCAGGGAGCGCTGGTAGTAGCCCAACGCCTCCGGGTATTGCCTCAGGCTAGAGTAAATGGCGCCAATATTGTTGAGCATCATGCCTTCGCCCTGGTGATCGCCAATCGCTTGACGGATGGTCAGGGAGCGCTCATAGTAGCCCAACGCCTCCGGGTATTGCCCCAGGCTAGAGTAAATGGCGCCAATGTTGTTGAGGCATCACGCCTTCGCCTCGGCCATCCTCACTGGTTTGGGCAATTCTCAAACCTTCTTGATACAGCTCCAACGCTTGCTGATATTGCCCGAATCGCTGATAAATCAAACCGATCCAGCCCAGAGAACGCCATTCCCCTTCCGGGTCGCCCAATTGTCGCCGTAGTTCCAGTTCGTGTTGAAAGGTTTCGAGCGCTTGCTGAGTCTGTCCACGGTTAAACTGCTGAATGCCTTGCTGGCGTAATTGGTCAGCTTCCTCAAGACGAGCATTGGGGAGTTCCTGGGCAAGCGCCACAGAGATTCCCAGCTGCCACCGCTGCGCCAGAGGCAGCGCAGGCAAGCCGCAAGCAACACTGGATATTAGGCAAAGCGCTAGCCAGGGTCTAAGGCTTCCCGCCCACTTTCTACGTCTCAAATTTGGCATGGGGCAATGCTAAGGCAAAGGGAAGTTACTCTGGTTATATCACTGCCATTTTCACGACTCCAGAAATTGTGTACAAAACTTCAAGCCTTTCCACTGATTAACCGATTTTTCTGGTTCCCAGGCTCTGCCTGTTATCTGGTTCCCAGGCTCTGCCTGAGGAACCGCTGTCGGAGGCTCCGCCTCCAGACAATCCGAGTCTGCTGTGAAGGCCGAACCTCCAATCTGTCAATCCCAGGCTCTGCCTGGGATCGAGTCTGGGATTGACTTAGGTCATCAGCAAATTAGAGAGCGATCGCCTGCTTAAGGTTGATAATCCCACAGATTACCAATCCGGCCAGTAGCTCATTAAGGATTTCTGGCGGGACAGTTCCTACTCGCCTAATAAACCGCTTAGTTGAAATTCAGATTGACCAACCAAATTTCACCCCGGTGAGGGTCAATCATTTTCCGTGTCCCAATCTTCTTCCGTATCCCAATCCTCCACGTCCAACACTGAAAATTCAGTTAATGCTGGGTCATGCTGAAAATCATCCGCCATTGCTGCAACA
>JAKSDM010000380.1 GCA_022360135.1 Pseudanabaenales cyanobacterium
GAAACGGTGGAATGTTTGCTTGGTAAAGGCATAATGCTTGTAGCGGCAGCCGCCTGCCAAGACATGACGCCCAACACATCACAGTAGACGAGTCACCATACTGAAGTGCTGCTTGACCGTAATATCCATGTTGGAGGTTGTTTCATGATGGATAACATGGCGTTTAACGCAGAATCAATCTTAACCCCCCAAGTCGTATCCACGGCGTCTGGCATTCCTGCCTATGCGCCTAGATTCAATCGCGCCAGGCCGGTTGTCGCAATCGTTGCAGAGAATACCTTCACCGAACTGACGGACTACGTCATTCCCTATGGCGTTCTATCCGAGTCAGAGGTTGCGCAAGTATTCGCGATCGCGACGAAGGCGGGCCCGATTCAGATGTTCCCCGCCCTTCGGTTTGAACCCCAGGCAACGGTTTCAGAGTTCGATTCGCGATTTTCAGAGGGCGCCGACTATGTTGTTGTTCCGGCTGTTTTCCACAAAAAAGATCCGGTTTTACTGGAATGGATCCGCGCCCAGGCCAAGAAAGGAGCAACAATCATGGGAATATGCGATGGCGGTTGGGTGCTCGCGAACGCTGGCTTGCTCAACGGGCGTAAAAGCGTTGGGCATTGGTTCTCTTTTAACGACCTGGCAAGGAAGTTTCCTAAAACCGAAAGGCTACGAAATACTCGCTATGTCGCTGACGGAAATGTCATCACGACAACCGGGGTAACTGCATCGACCCGGTATGTGTGGCCTTGGTGGAGGCGATCGCGGGTCGCGATCGAGCCGCTTCACTGGCCCAGAGTATAGGTATTCAGAGCTGGAGTGCAGAGCACCAAAGTGAACAATTCAAGCTGAGTGCAAAACATCTCTTCACGGCTGTCGCCAACAGACTTTCATTCTGGTCGCACGAAGATATTGGCATTCCCATCAATCCAGGCGTTGACGAGATCGCATTGTCACTGGTTGCTGACACCTATTCACGGACGTTTCGTTCAAAAGCATTCTCGCTATCTCCCTCCGATGGCCCGATAACAACCAAGCGTGGCTTAGTGATATTACCCGATAGGGTCCAAGGCGCAGGAAAGGCAGTTGACCGCACCGTCAAGCTGCGGAGTGACCTCCCGCCAGTCTCATCGCTTGATGTCACCTTACAAGAGATTGAGCAGTTGTATGGTTCTGGCTCCGCTGCATTCATCGCCTTACAGCTTGAATATTCCCGTCAATGAGGAGATTACAGGATCACAGGGGGTTTGTGAGAAGACGCATAGCCCCTCGAGCCAGCGGACCGCCTTCGACGGAGGTTAAAATGTTGGGGAAATCGCACCGCGGTTTGCTGCTGAAAATGAATGACTTGCAAAAAGGCTATAGCAGCAATAAGATTCGCCGTTTCTTGCGGCGACGAGAGATTCGCATCACCATCCACGCAAAGACAATGAACACCGACGAGGTAAGTTTGACAAGTCTTTGTACCGCCAACGCAACCAGGTTGAGCGCTGTTTCAAGCGCTTAAAGCAAAACCGTCGCGTTGCCGCTCGCTATGAGAAAAAAGCTGAAAACTACCTTGCCATGCCAACTCTAGCTTCCATTAAGATTACGAAAAAGGAACCATTAAGAATCCTGATGATATTAGAATTGACATTCTTACCGTTTACAGTAATCAAATCGAGGATCAATATGGAATTCGAGTCGGTGATGGTTACCGAAAGGTATTAGAAAAAAGAGGAAAAGATTTGCAGTTTGGAGCTGCTCATCATGATATATGGGTGGGTTTAGGGATGATCTACTATGCCATTCCTCTCCCCCCTACAGGGATTGGAGAACCTGATAGGAGTCCCACTCAGGTAACTCGAGAAGAAGTCTATGAAGGTAATTGGACTGTAAGTTCAATATCATGGCCTACATCAAAATGGTAAGGTGATATAACAATGCAATGAACCGGACGGATTTGAGGGCTTCCGGGTTTGTATCAAAAACAGTTTCCTGGTCCGCCGGCTATTTTAAGTCGATGCCATACCCTGATTTCGGCTGCCGCCGCTTGGATAGGTTAAGCAGAACAAGCTTGCAAAAGGAGAGAGAATCCCCAACAGGGCTAAGGTCAGCGGATGTGAACATCTCTTTGGGGATAAGGAATTTCAATACCCTGGTCGGCAAAGGTTTGCCAAATAGAACAACCCAGCTCACTGATCACCCGCTTACCGACTGTCAGCCTGGGTGTGGTGAGCCAGAATTTGAGTTCAAAGTTCAAACTGGACTCGCCGAATTCCAGGAAAAAGGCCAGGGGAGAGGGATCTTTGAGAACACTAGGATGCTGGTCAGCAATCTTTAAGAGAAGATCTATC
>JAKSDM010001083.1 GCA_022360135.1 Pseudanabaenales cyanobacterium
TCCTCAAACGACAGGTCATCAACAAAGATGATGAACTTCTGAGGGACGTATCGCAAACGCTCCACAATTATCGGTAAGGCTGGCAAATCTGATTTGGCGACTTCAATCAAACGCAAGCCGCGATCGCCATACTGGTTCAATAGGGCTTTTACCAGTGACGACTTTCCCGAACCTCGACTGCCGTAGAGCAAGACATGAAGAGCCTGATAGCCCGCTAATAGAAATTCCGTATTTTTAATCAATGTAGATTTTGGCGCATCATAGGCCGCAAGTTGGGATAGCTTAATCGGATCGGGATGGGGGATGCCGACCAACTCCCCTGCTTGCCAACGGAGAGCTTGGTATTGGGCAAACAATCCTATGCCGTTTTGGCGATAGTAAGTCGCCAAGTCCTCCAACCCCTCAGACCAGTCTGCATAGTCAATCAAGGGCAGAGACCCGGAAGGTTCTGGCAACGACCAAACCACGGGGGTATTCGGCGTCTGATAAACGGTTTGCATCCACCGGCTTAGTTGTTCGCTCTGACAGTTATACAAACTCTGTAGCAGACGCAAATCGTGGCGTGCAGCCGCCGCCAAAGACGGGGGCAAATCTGACACAGGGACTTGCTGAGCCTGTCGAGTAAAGGCATTGTCCGCTTGGAGGATTTGACTGATTAGATAGCGCCGCCAGGTTTGATCGCCTATTGTCTGGGTATAGAACCAATTCCCATAGGCCCTTAGACCAGTCCTTTCTTCTCCTTCAACTAGAGCGTCCAAAAGCTTCATCCAGGCTCTACCTATCGGATTTTCTAGCACCGATTGGTAAAGCAGCAGAGAAGCCGCCTGTCGCTGATAGTGTTGAATGTCAGCCATAACCTGGGAAGCAATGCCACTCATAAACTAATCCCCTATACCCGACACCCAATCTCTACCCGAAGATGCGATGAAAAGTCAGAATGTAACAAATCCTTTGAGATTAGATTGAGGCCGCCTGCAGCTGTCAGGATAAAGGTCTATTCTCTAGCTATTCAGAATTGAGTCTCCTATGAACTTTGGTGTCATCATGGCGATCGCCTATGGTCTTCTGGCCATTGTCGGCGGCCTCATGGGCTACCGCAAGGCGGCAAGCAAGGTCTCCCTCATATCCGGCCTGATTAGCGGCCTCCTGCTCCTGCTCAGCGGTCTTCTATACGCTCAGGGCAATCCGCTTGGCCGCATCCTAGCTGCAATTGTAGCCACCTTGCTGATTATCGTATTCATTATCCGCCTGACTAAAACCCGCAAATTTATGCCCGCTGGCCTGATGACGGCAGTCGGGATTGTGGCTTTGATTGGAATAGTATTTTCGGGTTAGCGATTAGGCGGCGGGAAGGAAGTAGAGCTTTGCTCTTCTCGAAGAGTAGGATAAGGGATGAAAATTTTGAATTTTGAATTTTTGACTCCTCACGTACTACTCTCTTCACTTTCCTCACCAGGCGGGAATGAGAATGAGAAGTTGGCGATGGGGTTAGACTCACTTACCGTTCCCGAGAGTTCTTGGGTTTCTCCTTGCACCAAAATCGTTAAGGAAAAGTCAACTTGACTGCTGGTGGTGCAAAATGAAAAAAGATTAATGCTAACTACATAATCCCCTTGAGGGGCGCCGCCGACTGGCCAAAAGACATTCTCTACGGGGCTGCTTGTTGTTTCATCGCAGGCGGCGTTAGCGTCTACATCCAATTCTCCCCCTGAGGCGACGAAGGGATTGAAATAGGTGGCGGTGTCGCCGTCTGGATCGGTCACTGCTAGATCTAGATCA
>JAKSDM010000714.1 GCA_022360135.1 Pseudanabaenales cyanobacterium
CCATTAAGTATTATTACCTTGGCGTGATATGATGGGCCACAGCTTAACTTAAGCAAGTGAACTATCGAAGCTAGTTTTCTAAACTGTGGACTCGTCAAACGAGTATCTTGAAGATCCATCTGTAGCAGAAAATTCTGAGCTTAGTGACTTATCACTAGAGCCCAATCCTTCTATGCGGGAATACGTTCAACTCCAGCAAGAGTTGTTGACTGTAACCCTGATAATCACCGGAATAGTATTTTTCTCTATATGGATTTTCTATACTCTCAATACCGCTCTAAACTATGTCATCGGAGCATGCACAGGTGTGGTTTACTTGAAAATGTTGGCTAGAAGCGTTGAGCAGCTGGGTAGACAGAAAGAGAAAGTAGGTAAAAGCCAACTTGCTCCTTTTGTTGGATTGATTATAGTGGCGTCTCAAGTAGATCAGCTACAGATTATGCCGATTTTCTTCGGATTTCTAACCTATAAGGCTGCTGTCATTGTCTACATGCTAAGGACTTTGTTTGACGTCTAGCTTATTCATTCTATCGAGATAGCCTTTTCTTGCAAGCCTCCATGCCCTAATGCCTCGTCAACCTGACTAAATTTGAGGATGCTAAGTTTGCTGGACATCTTTAACCCCTTCACTCTGGCTGAGTTAGAAGTTGGTCATCACTTTTATTGGCGGCTAGGCGGTCTTAAGCTCCATGGCCAGGTTTTTATGACATCCTGGATTGTCATTGGTCTGCTTCTAATCGCCTCAATCATTGCGACTCGTAATGTCCAAAGGGTGCCGCAGGGAATGCAAAACTTCATGGAATATGCTCTGGAGTTTGTTAGAGACATTGCCAAAAACCAGCTTGGTGAGAAGGAATATCGTCCCTGGGTTCCATTCATTGGCACATTATTTCTATTCATTTTTGTTTCCAACTGGTCCGGCGCTTTAGTTCCCTGGCGGCTGATTGAAATTCCAGAAGGTGAACTAGCTGCTCCGACAGGCGACATAAATACAACCGTGGCATTGGCGTTGCTAACTTCGCTTGCCTACTTCTATGCAGGCTTTAGTCGGCGGGGTCTGGGGTATTTCGCCAAATATATCGAGCCCACCCCCATTTTGCTGCCAATTGCAATTCTGGAAGATTTCACTAAACCCCTTTCCCTTAGTTTCCGTTTATTCGGAAACATTCTGGCGGATGAGTTGGTGGTGGCGGTACTAGTTCTACTGGTGCCTCTCTTTATTCCACTGCCGGTTATGATGTTAGGTCTTTTTACCAGCGCGATTCAGGCTCTGGTGTTTGCTACACTGGCGGCGGCCTACATCCATGAAGCGCTGGAAGGGCACGGTGAGGAAGGGCATGAGGAGAATTCCTAAAAGCCCCTAGTTATTAATCGCCTATCGGTCCTAGCCGACGACTTGAAGCATTGCACAACTCTGTTATGGTCATTAGCTTAGCAAGCGTAGCGATGACTATTAAGCCTGTGCAATATGACCTAGTTAACCTGTTCGTTAACCTACGCTTGTTAATTTTGTATCCTCTTGTATTTATTGAAAGGAAAAACATCATGGATCCACTCGTCGCTGCTGCTTCGGTTTTGGCTGCTGCCTTAGCAGTTGGTTTGGCCGCTATCGGTCCTGGTATTGGCCAAGGAAACGCCTCAGGCCAAGCCGTAGAGGGAATTGCCCGTCAACCTGAAGCAGAAGGTAAAATTCGCGGCACCTTGCTTTTGACCCTGGCCTTTATGGAATCGCTTACGATCTATGGCCTAGTGATTTCTTTGGTTCTCTTATTCGCCAATCCTTTTTCTTAACAATTGGGGCTTTGTAGAGACGTTTCAGACAACGTCTCTACAATCAACTATATCCACTGTGAAGTTCTAGCCCCTAACTATATTTAACGGCTTTCTTTCTAGATACGTTGATCTTTAGGAATAGAGCTAATGGGTTGGGGGTCAAGGAGATAGAATAATGTTTGATTTCGATGCAACTTTACCCTTGATGGCGCTCCAGTTTGTGCTGTTAACACTGATTTTGAATGCTGTCTTCTATAAACCTTTGACCAAGGTGATGGATGAACGGGAAGACTACATCCGGAAAAGTCAAACTGACGCGACAGAACGCTTAGCCAAGGCTGAGCGTTTGGCTAAGCAGTACGAGCAAGAACTCGCAGAAAGCCGCAAGCAGTCCCAGGCAATCATTACAGCGGCCCAAGCCGAAGCCCAGAAAGTTGTCGCCCAGCAAATTTCTGAGGCTCAGCAGGAGGCGCAGAGTCAGCGTGAGCAGGCTCAAAGGGAGCTAGATCAGCAAAAGCAAGAAGCAATGGCTTCCTTGGAACAGCAGGTTGAGGCGCTAAGCCAACAGATTTTCGAAAAGCTTCTGGGCTCTCAGTTGGTGTAGAGGGGGCGAAGGCTTGACATTTGCAAAGGGTAGACGCGAGAACTTGAAAACATCAATGCAGTTATGAGTATCATTGGGACTTCTTTATTGCTTGCAACTGAGGAAGGTGGCTTTGGTCTAAACTTCAACCTCCTGGAGACCAATCTCATCAACCTATCTATTTTGATTGGACTGCTGGTTTACCTTGGACGTAATTTCCTCGGTAATGTTATGGCTGAACGTCGCCTCAAAATCGAGACAGCCATTCAAGCAGTAGAAAAGCGCCAGCAAGAAGCTGCTGCTGCATTAGCAGAACAACAGCAGTTGCTGACCCAAGCCCAATCCTCAGCAGCCAAGATTAAGGCAGAGGCGGAGGCGCGCTCGAAAGTTGTCAGGGCGGATATCTTGGCTCAAGCTAAACAAGATATTCAGCGAATGAAGCTAGATGCCGATAGAGACCTTAACTCTCAACGAGAAAAGGTTATCAAAGAGTTACGTCAGAAAGTTGTAGCTTTAGCAATGCAGAAAGTTGAATCACAACTCCGGGATCGAATGGATGATTCGCTGCAGCAAAAACTGATCAATCAAAGTATTGTTTTGCTAGGAGGTCGTTCGTGAGAGATAGTATCGTTACCTCAGAGATACTGGCTCCCTATGCGCAAGCCTTAATGTCCCTGGCTGAGTCCCATCAATTAACGGATCGTTTTGGGCAGGATGTCGGTTTGCTGCTTGAGTTGCTGGAAAGTTCAGCAGAATTACGCCAATTTTTGGCCAGTCCTCTGGTTCAGGCGGAGTCTAAAAAAACGGTTTTACGTCAAGTTTCAGGCGATCAGGTGCATGCTTATGTGCGCCAATTTTTGATGATTTTAGTTGATCGGGGTCGGATCATTTTCCTAGAAGGTATTTGTAAGCAGTATCAAAATTTGCTTCGTAAATTCAATCAAACGGTGCTGGCAGAAGTGACCTCAGCGGTTGATCTCTCTGACGCCCAGAAAGACGCCATCCGCCAGCGGGTGATTGATATAACTGGCGCTCGGCAGGTCGAGTTGGCTAATAGTCTTGATCCTGAGTTGATTGGAGGCGTGATTATTAAAATCGGCTCCCAAATAATTGACGCCAGCCTACGCGGGCAGCTTCGGCGGATTGGCATGCAGCTGAGCAGCGCCACATAATAATTTTATTTAATGAGCCACATAGTAATTTAATGATTTGACAGACGCTGGATTTCACAAATCTGCAGAGACCCTGAATTTTTTAATCATTATAATGCTGAGACAAATCGCTAACCGCTAAAAAGCAAACTCAATCTTTGTTCCTTCATCATTAAAGCTAGTCAAAAGAGAAGTTCCTATGGTAAGCATCAGACCTGACGAAATCAGCAGCATTATTCGCCAGCAGATTGAACAGTACGATCAGGAGATTAAGGTTTCCAACGTCGGTACTGTGCTGCAAGTGGGGGATGGTATCGCCCGCGTCTATGGCCTGGAAAAGGTCATGGCTGGAGAACTTTTGGAGTTTGAAGACGGCACCGCCGGAATCGCCCTTAACCTGGAGGAAGATAATGTCGGCGCCGTATTGATGGGAGATGGCCGTAAAATCCAGGAAGGCGGTTCGGTGACCTCTACTGGTCGGATTGCTGAGGTGCCAGTGGGAGAGGCGGTTCTAGGACGGGTGGTTGATGCGTTGGCTCGCCCCATTGATGGTAAGGGAGATATTCAAACCACTGAGTCTCGACTGATTGAGTCCCCTGCTCCCGGCATCATTCAGCGGAAATCGGTGTACGAACCGCTGCAAACTGGAATTACTGCAATTGACGCCATGATTCCCATTGGTCGGGGGCAGCGGGAGTTGATTATTGGCGACCGGCAAACGGGTAAGACGGCGATCGCGATCGACACTATCCTCAATCAAAAAGGTGAGGATGTGATTTGTGTCTATGTTGCGATTGGGCAAAAGGCGGCGTCAGTCGCCCAAATTGTCAGTGTGTTGGAATCCCGGGGAGCGCTGGAGTACACCATCGTGGTGGCGGCAAACGCCAATGATCCGGCGCCGCTCCAGTTTCTGGCTCCCTACACGGGCGCCACATTGGCTGAGTCCTTTATGTATAAAGGCAAGCATACCCTAGTGATTTACGACGATTTATCTAAGCAGGCCCAAGCCTATCGCCAGATGTCCCTACTACTGCGTCGTCCGCCTGGGCGGGAAGCCTATCCCGGTGATGTATTCTATCTTCACTCTCGTCTGCTAGAGCGGGCCGCCAAGCTGAGTCCAGAGTTGGGAGAAGGCAGCATGACCGCTCTGCCGATTATTGAAACTCAGGCCGGAGACGTATCGGCTTATATCCCCACCAATGTGATTTCGATTACGGATGGTCAGATTTTCTTGTCCTCAGACTTATTCAACTCCGGTCTGCGGCCTGCAATCAATGCCGGTATTTCCGTATCCCGCGTAGGCTCTGCGGCCCAAACTAAAGCAATTAAGAAAGTGGCGGGTAAGGTGAAGCTAGAATTGGCCCAGTTTGATGAGCTGCAAGCCTTCTCTCAATTTGCTTCTGATTTGGATCAGGCCACTCAACTGCAGCTAGCGCGAGGTCAGCGCTTGCGGGAGTTGTTGAAGCAGTCCCAGTATTCTCCCCTATCCCTGCCGGAACAGGTTGCCTTGATCTATTCAGGCATCAATGGCTATCTGGATGACATTCCGATTGAGCAAGTAACTAGCTTTACAGCAGAACTGCGCTCCTACATCCAAACCAGCAAGCAAGAATTCGCTAATCTGATTAAAGAGAAAAGGGTTTTGACTGAGGACGCTGAAGCCCTATTGAAGGAAGCCATCAAAGAATGTAAGCAGAGTTTTGCCGCATCCTAAGGATATAAAACTGTAAGCGATTCTATCGGTTATCAGATTTCTGGACCCATCCCAGCTGATAGCCGATCGCTAGTAGAGGCTAGCTGAGTGAGATAAGAATTATGCCTAATCTAAAGTTCGTTCGCGATCGCATCAAGTCAGTCAAAAATACCCGTAAAATCACCGAAGCTATGCGCCTGGTGGCCGCCGCTAAAGTGCGTCGAGCCCAAGAACAAGTCACAGCCACTCGTCCTTTTGCCGATCGTTTGGCCCAGGTGCTTTATGGCCTACAGTCCCGGCTTAAGTTTGAGGAGGCCGATTTACCACTGCTGAAGCAGCGCCCTGTAAAGAATGTCGGATTGTTAGTCATTTCGGGCGATCGGGGGCTCTGCGGCGGCTACAACACCAACGTCATCCGTCGGGGTGAAAGTCGGGCCAAAGAATTGACGGCTGAAGGCGTCGGCTATAAGTATGTGCTGGTAGGGCGCAAAGCCGATCAGTATTTTCGTCGTCGCAATCAACCCATTGACGCTAACTTCACGGGGTTAGAGCAAATTCCGACCGCTAAGGAAGCCAACCAAATTGCTGATGAGTTGCTTTCCCTGTTTCTCTCCGAAACGGTTGATCGGGTAGAGTTAGTCTATACTCGTTTTGTTTCCTTGGTGAGCTCTAGACCTGTGGTGCAAACCTTACTTCCTCTGGATCCCCAAGGTTTAGAAGCTTCGGATGACGAAATCTTCCGCCTAACCACTCGGAGAGGAGAATTTCGGGTGGAGCGGGAGAGGGTGGAAACCCCGCAGCAGAGCCTACCTCGCGACATGATCTTTGAGCAAGATCCGGTTCAGATTTTGAATGCGCTGCTACCACTGTACCTAAACAACCAGATTCTAAGAGCTTTGCAGGAAGCAGCCGCCAGCGAACTGGCGGCTCGGATGACGGCGATGAATAGCGCCAGTGAAAACGCCAGCGAGATGGTCAAAAGCCTGACCCTGGATTATAACAAGGCGCGTCAGGCGGCCATCACCCAAGAAATCCTGGAAGTTGTGGGAGGCGCAGAAGCCCTGGGTTAGGGCTAACCTATAATATATCGCGGAGATGTCTTTGCTACATTTGCTCAACATCAATCCTTAAAGCCAGCTGATAAATTTCACGACGAGGGAGAGACGTGTGCTGGGCCAGCTGGCGGCTAGCTTGGGAGCGGGACAGACCCTGATTGATCAGGTTTACCAATTCTGTCTTGATCTCGGCTTCTGATAATTCCGGCCCCACTTGAGGCGCGCCCGCTAAAACCAGCGTGAATTCGCCCCGTGGGG
>JAKSDM010000935.1 GCA_022360135.1 Pseudanabaenales cyanobacterium
GAGGATGCCCTGATTCTCCTCTAGAGAACCCACCACCCAAGCGCCAATCCCGTCGCCTGATAAAAACGCCAGGGTGTCTTTGGGGTCGGTAAAGCGAGAATAGGTGGTCGAGACCACAATCAGCACGTTGCGGTATTCCCCCGTCCGCACTAGCGAACAGGCCGTCTGCAGAGACACTAAACCACTCGTACAAGTAGACTCCACATTCCAGGCGGCGCCCTTCAGACCGAGTTTGCCCGCGAGGAAAGCGGCGTCGCCTGGTAAAACATGGTCGGGAAATAGGGAGGTGACCAACAATAGATCAATGTCATCGACGGAAAGCTGAGCCGCCGCTAAGGCGTCACAGGCTGTCTTGTACTGCAGATCGAGTGCTTTTTCCTCCGGCGCCAGCACCCGCCGCTCCACGGTGCCGCGAAAAGGATCGGACATGTAGGGAATCATTTCTTCCGTCCAGATGTCGGGCTCTTTGCCATTGGAATTGGATTTTATCCGGGAAAAAGTCTGCGCCAATGTGTTTTGATCAGCGGTTTCAATCAACTTGGGGTTATTCTTGATGTAGTAATCGTTGGTGCGGATGGTATCGGGGAAGGTAACTGCGAGGGAACGAATGCCAACTGGTTTAAAGTTCATGATTTATTTATCTCCTTTTGCTTCAATCGCGCCTTGGGCAATTAAACTTTGCACCCGACCGCCAATTGGGGCGGGCTGGGTTGGATCGATCCAGACATCGACAATAAACGGCATGGGCGAGGCCATCGCCTTTTCCAGGGCGGCTTCAACATCAGACTCCTGTCTAACCCGGATGCCGTCGGCCCCTAAACCTCGGGCAATCAGGACGAAATCAGCCTGGGGAATTTCGGTGTCAACTCCCTTGAACCCCTGCAAGGACATCCCTTGGGCGCACATGTTGTAGCGGCCGTCATTGAGCACAATCCAGACGGTGGGAAGCTTAAACTTGACAGCGGTGCTAACCTCGCTTTGCATCAACATCGCCCCATCGCCGACAATGGCGATGGCCTGGCCGCACCGACCCAGGGCGGCGCCCACAACCCCCGTCGCAGCATGGCCCATAGCGCCGACTCCGGTGCTGATGCGATATCGCCCCGGTTGGCTAAATCGCAACAGATGGGTGGCCCAAGCAAAAGAATTGCCGGCATCCGCCATGACAAGGGCGTCGCTGCCCTCAACCACCTGTCGCTGAATTGCCTCCATTAATACGGCGGGTCGAACCAAGCGGTTTGGGCGAGGCTGGCCGCCGACCATCTGTTCAGGCCGAGGCAATTGTGAGCAGGCTAACCGTTCAGCCTGTTCTGGCCAATGGGCCAGAAGAGATTCAACGAAGGCGCCGATCTCAGACTGAATGGCGACGGTCTCGACTGCAGGATAGGCCACGCCAGGCACGTCCGCGTCGATATCCACATGGATAAATTCCTTGGCTGGAATCATAGTTGGATTCCAGAAGGAGGTCGGCTCCCCTAAGCGTGTCCCCAAAACCAAGGTCCGTAGGGGTCGCTGCTCCTGCATGTACTGCAGGACTGAGGCATGTCCACTAAAGCCCGTGACGCCAAGAAATTGAGGGTGATTTTCGGGGAAAACGCCCTTGGCCCGGGGGGAACACATCACAGCAGCCCCTGTTCTCTCGGCCAGTTGGCGGATTAGGGGGGCCGCCTGTCGGGCTCCAAAACCCACCCAGATGGCGAACGGTCCCTCAGTCAACCGTCGCACACAGTCTGCGATCGCAACTTCGCCAACTGTCGCCAGCGATTGAGAGAACGTGACCGGGGGGAGTGCGGTTGGCATCGGCTGGGTCTGCACAGTGGTGGGAACGCTGAGATGAGCGACAAAGCCCCCTGGCCGGGTCAAACCCAGCGCTAGCCGACGCGTCGCCTCTGGCAGTTGATCACTGTTTTCCAGCGTGGCGGCGTAATGAAACAGCGGACCAGCCGTAAAAATTCCCTCACTGGGTAGGGTGTAGGGGCTGGTTTCCTGACAGGCCCACCGACCGCGATTAGCACTAGAGGTCGACGCCGACAGCAAGATTACTTTAGCCCCCTCTCCCCGCGCCGCGAATAGCCCGGTCAGAACATTGGTAATCCCTGGACCAGTCGTGGTAAACACCACCACCGGGCGGTCGTTGGCGAAATACGATTCCACCGCTGCAAAACCAGCGCCCGTTTCATGGCGAAAGTGCAGGACTTGAATCGGGCTGTGGGCTAAGGCCGCCCACATCGGCCCAATGCCGCCGCCGGAGACGCCAAAGGCATGGTGGACGCCCAAGCGGTTGAGCAGCGTAACCACGGCCTCGGCGACGGTGGGTTGCTCAACTGCGGACCCATCAGGAGATGCTCCGTTATTGGCAGACGATTGGCGCTTTGGGGCGGGGGAAAAGATGGACGATCCTGATGCGGGTTCGAGTAAACCCGGCGCCGTTGCGATCGCCCCAGCCGGTCGGGAGGGCGCGCCAGCGGCTGGGTTGGAGCCCAATTGATCGGATCGATTAGAATTGGAAAATGGAGATTTCTGGTTCATGGAAAACCTACCTATCTACTCACAGCGGAAAGAGGAGCCGGAACATCTTGTCGAAGCAATCGTTTGAGCACCTTGCCAGTGGGATTCTTAGGAATTGTCCGGACAAAGTTGAAGGTTCGGGGAACTTTGTAGGTGGCCATTCGTTCAGCGCAGAAAGCCGTCAGGTGTTCTGGCATGAGACGTTGACCCGGCTTGAGCAAAAGATTGGCCTGAACCTGCTCTCCTTTGATCGGATCGGCAACCCCGTAAACTGCTGCTTCGGCAATGGCTGGGTGCTGATAGAGGACATTTTCAACTTCAGCCGGATAGACCTTGAAGCCAGAAACATTGATCATGTCCTTGAGTCGATCCACGATGTAGAAGCGGCCCTCTGCATCCATCCGACCAATATCGCCGGTGTGAAACCAACCTTGTTTCAGGACTTTGGCCGTATCCAAGGGGCGATTCCAATACCCCAACATCACATTTGGTCCTTTTATGATGATTTCGCCTAATTCACCCGGCGACACCTCTACGCCATCACCATTCACCACCTTCATCTCGACCGCTTCAATCGGTCTGCCAATCGACCCCAGCTTATCGCCGTGGTTATAGCAGGCGCAGGGTGAGGTTTCCGTCAGACCATACCCTTCATGAATGGCTCGTCCGTACTTTTCTCGCCACCGCTGAGCCACTTCAACCGGTAGGGAAGAGGCGGCGGAAAAGTAAAAGCGGACGGAATTCAGGTCATAGCCGCAGGTATCCAAATTCAGCAGTTTGATGAAGACGGTCGGGACGCCAAAGAACATCGTGATCTGCTCAGCGGCGATCGCCTCAAGCACTTGCTCTGGCTTAAATCGGCGTTGCAGGATGATCGTAGCGCCGGTACTGAGACCGCTGTTGAGAATGGCGTTTTGGCCAAAGCAATGGAAGAGCGGCACATACAGTAAGAGGCGGTCATCCGGATGCATGCCGCAACAGCGGCGCTGGGCATGCATATTAGAGATGATATTGCCGTGGGAAAGGGTGGCCCCTTTGGGAAATCCAGTGGTGCCGGAGGTGTAGACAATCGCCGCAGGCGCATCGGCCTCCATCTCGATCGCCTGCGCTATGGGTGACGCCTCCGCCATCAGTTGGCTTAAGCTGACGCCCTGGGTCGCTTGCCCGGCGGCAATTAAGATCGTTTCCAGCTGCGGCGAGTCTGCCGGTCGAACCTCCTGAGTGAGTTCCTCGGTCGTAATCAGAACCTTGGCGGTGCAGTCGTTGAGAATAAATTCAACCTCGCTGCTTTTGAGCATGACGTTGAGTGAAACAGCAATGGCTCCTAGCTTCAAGGCGCCCAGGTAGGCAATCACAAAGTCTGGACTATTGGGTAAAAAGAGCGCGACCCGATCACCGGTTTTGACGCCTAGTCGCCGCAGCCCATTGGCCAGACGATTGGCCCTCTGATTCAGTTCTGAGTAGGTCAAAGCGTCGTCTTCAAACCTGAGGGCGTCCTTTTGGGGAAACAGCCGACTCGCTTGCTCGATGTGGTGGGTGATATTCATAATCCCTACCTCCTTATTGCCAGTGGGACAGAATCGGGCTCAGCGCTTCAACCACTCGACCCTCAGTGGCGATATCCAAGGTGAGTCGAGCAATGTGTTGATCAAGGGCTTGGCCGTTATCATTCCAGATGTAGGGCTGCTCTGCCGTCGGGGGACA
>JAKSDM010000718.1 GCA_022360135.1 Pseudanabaenales cyanobacterium
CAAGCCTTCAACCACCCTTGTACTCAAGGTATTGCCTTTGGAGCGAAATTCAAATAAGACCACCCCATCCCCCAAATCTAGCAATGCCGCGTCTGGATTTTGCCAGAGGGTGCGTTGCGGATCAGATTTCACAGCAGGCAGGCTGATTTCATCCGGGGGAGTTGTCAACAGCGTGTATGACTGACCAACCGGCCCATAGACCCCATGGTCTAGCCAGTAGAAACTGGTTGCGCCGGTCTGCTGCATTGTTTCCAGCCAAGCCGGGGTGGGTATGTCAGCCGCTTGCATGTCTGACAATACGGTGGCGAATCCCAGAGCGTCCCAAATTTCAAACGGACCCAGCTGCCAGCCAAACCCCCAACGGATGGCCCGGTCAATCTCGGCTGGATGATCGGCAATTTCAGGCAGGCGACAAGCGCTATAGGCCAAGGTTTTCAGGATAGACTGACGGAAAAAGGCCCCTGCTCGTCCTGAGTCTTGATAGAGCGCCTGCAGGCGTTCCGTCAAATCCTTTATCTGCTTGATAGCATCGATGTTTCCCAGTTTTAGAGGTTTAGCGGGCTCATAGGCTAGAGTCTGGGGATTTAGAGAAAGAATCTGTTGATCGACCTTCTTATAGAAACCCTGCCGGGTTTTAGCGCCTAATGCCCCCGTCTCCACCAGTTTGCGCAGGAGTTCAGGCGGCTGGAACCGCTCTCGACTTTCATCGTGGGGAATGGCCGGGTAGAGGTTATCCGCCACATACATGATCGTATCTAACCCGACCAAATCAGCGGTTCGGAAGGTTCCCGACTTGGGGCGTCCGACCAAGGTCCCGGTTAGCGTATCAATTTCTTCAATGGTGTATCCCTGTTGGATAAAGGCTTCTAAGCCGAGCATCGTGACATAGATGCCGATGCGGTTGGCGATAAAGTTGGGGGTATCTTTAGCAACCACCGTCCCTTTACCCAGATGCAACCGACCAAACCACTGCAGACGCTTTAACACTTGAGGATTGGTATCCTCGGTGGGAATCAATTCGAGTAACTTGAGATAGCGCGGCGGGTTGAAAAAGTGGACGCCTAAAAACCGACTCCGAAAGGCGGCGGAACGACCCTGGGCGATCGCCTGGATCGGCAGCCCACTGGTATTAGTAGAAATCAGAGTCTGGTTGCTGATCACCCCTTCCACCCGCGCCATTAACTGCCGCTTAATGTCTAAATTCTCGACAACTGCTTCAATCACCCAATCGACCTCAGCAATGCGGTCAAAATGATCGTCAAAATTGCCCAATATCACGCGCCGCGCCGTCTTGTCGGTAAAGAATATAGCAGGCGTTTGCTTTCGGGCCTGCTTAAACGCCGCCTCCACAATCTCGTTTTTGTTGGCGCCTTTGGCGGGTAGGTCAAGTAGATGGACAGTCAGTCCTACATTAGCCAGATGCGCCGCGATCTGGGTTCCCATGACGCCTGCGCCTAAAACAGCGGCTGTTCGGAATGGCTTAAACATAGTTTTAAAGTCCTTTCTTTGAATGGGGGGTTAGGGTGTGGGGTGTGGGGTGTGGGGTGTGGATAAACAAACGGTTTGAATTTTGAATTGGGTGTAAGGTGTGGGCAGCTGGTCAGCAACGGAGCATTGATCCATTATGCGCCTTGCGCTTTGGGGGGCAAGGGGTAAGGGGTAAAGGGTAAGGGGGTAACGGCAGTCTGTTGTGGTTGACTGGTTGTCTCTGTGTACATGGCGTCGATGTACATGGCGTCGATTTCGGCGGCGAAAAATTCACTTGCTTTGGTGCGTCTCTCGGCGATGGTGGATGTCAGGAGTGCTTGCTCAATGCTGGCGGTGGGATTGATCAGCTGAAACCGTTTGGCGGTTGACCAGTTAGGCAGCTGTTTATTGGCTTCGTCCACTAAGGCTTGATATAGGGCGACGATTTTGGCGTGACTCAGGAGTGTTTCAACGGATAGGTTTAGCCCCATTGAGGTTGCTTGGGCTAGAAGCTGAGGCAGATTGGGGAAAATCAGCAGGGAACAGAATTTGCGATTGGCGCCGACTGCGATCGCCGCTTTAACCAGAGGAGACTGTCTTAATTGACTTTCCAGCGGTTGGGGGGTGACGTATTTGCCGGTTGAGAGTTTGAAGACACTCTTCTTGCAGTCGGTAATCTTGAGCAATCCGTCGGCTGTAAATTCGCCCATATCACCCGTGCGCAGCCACCCATCCGAATCAAGCACTCGCCGTGTGGCGTCCGGATTTTTGTAGTAACCTTGCATCACGTAAGGGGCTCTGATTAGAATTTCCCCGTCCGCTGCGATCGCCGCTTCGACGCCAGCAATGGGGACGCCTACCGTTCCCGCCCGGTTAAAGTCTCCCCGGTTGTAGCAAACCACGGAACTGGTCTCTGTTAAACCATAGCCTTGCAGAATATTGATTCCCGCCGCCGAAAAAAAGTTGGCGATGTTCCCTTTTAGCGCTGCTCCTCCACAAATTAAGTATTTGAGGCGGCCGCCAAAGGCCGCCCGCCAATGGGAATACACCAGCTTGTCAGCCAGTTTCAGCTGTTTAGCGTAAAACCCTGTTGGCTGCTGACCCAGTTCATACTGTTTGGCCAGGTTCAGCGCCCAGTCATAGATCATCTGTCGAACAGAATCATGGGGAGATATGAGGATGTTGGGATGGAGGGATTTGAGCCGAAATCGCTGGCGCTTATCTTCGCCGCCTATCGCCGCCTCATCCTGCTTAACCTCTTGTCGGAACGCTAGAGACGACCGTTCGCCGCCCTTTTCCAGAATTTTTTGGTGGATCTTTTCCAGCAGTCGAGGCACCGTGATAAATATCGCTGGTTGGACTTCTCTGAGATGTTTCACCACCCGGTTAGGGGTGGTGAAATGAATGCTATGGCCATAATTCAAGTGTCCATACAGGAAGGCGCGAGCGAAAATATGGGTCAGGGGGAGAAACGAAAGGACCGCCTCTGGGGCGCCGGGGATGATATCGGGCAGGCCAGTAAATGCCGCCAGAATATCCGCTGAGATATTTTCATGGGTTAACATCACCCCCTTCGGACTATCGCCAGCCTCAGCGGCGGATTGTCGATACTGCAATTGAGATGGAATGGTATGGGTGAAATTCAAGACTGGCCAATAATCACTCTCCTCCCCTTGGGGTTGTTTGACGATGCCAGCAATATAAATGATCGTGGCCAGATTGTTGGGAGCAATCTCGGCATGCAGACGATGTAATCTGGGTTCTGAAAATTGGCTCCGTCCCTTTGCCTGAACTGCTGTCAACCAGAGTAGCTGGATGCTTCGTGAGAGTCGCGTGTTCAGGTCTGAGGCCGGGAAGTGCTCTTGATTCGCCTTTGCTGTTTCAGCCTCGCCGCCGCTCCCCGTTGCTCCGCTCCCGGCGGCGACAATCACGGTCTTGAGGCTGGGGATTTCCCACAGATAAGGGGCAATTTGATAGAGCAACGCTAAGTCGGAAACGATCAGCGCCCTGGCCTCACTATGTTGCAAAATGAAAATCAGGTTGGTGGGCGTCTCAGTGAGGAAAATGGGGACGTTAATCAGCCGAGCTAGCAGACAACCCATGTCAGCGATACAGAAGTTTATGTCACTGTGCATAAACAAACCCACCCGATCGCCGGACGCTAACCCCAAGTCCAACAACCCCAGCGCCAACGCCTCAGCGCTAGTGCGAAAGGTTTGGTTTGAAAGCGATCGCCAGCCCTTTGGACTCCAATCGTTGAGGGCCTGTGAATTAGGATGGCGATCGCACGCCTCATCTAGTAAAGAGGGTAATGTGCGCCCCAAAATCACGTTCCCAGAGTTGGCAGGGGCGGTATGAATTTTGTCAGGCGGAAACATTGTTGATAAGAAGAGATTTAATCTCTTCTCTCCCATTAACAGCTTGTCTCTCGCCTCATGGGCAAAACCTCTGCGGCGAGCGAAGTTTATGCATTGAAGCTATTTTCAGGGGAGACTGCAAAAGCAAGAATTCTTTTGGCAAAGCTGAGGATACAAGAATGGGTAAAGAACAGATTTCAACAACAATACAGCTTTACCCAGATCCTTACCTCTTCAGAAGCACCCATTAGAGCAATTCTCAACGCAATGTTAGGATCTTAAATTGTCTTTATTAGATGGCGGGATTTGGGTTTTTTAGGACTTCGGCGCCGCCCACCTACTTGTCACTTAGATAAATTATTTTGATAGACTGTCATTAGTATAGCTTATTACCCAATGAAGTGGCTAGCATATTGCTAGACTGATGGCTCAAAAGCAGCTCAACATAAGAATTCCAGAGCATGAATTCAAGATCCTAGCCCGCTATGCAAGAAAGACTAAGCGGACCAAAACCGACATTATTCGCGAATTCATCCGCTCTCTGAAGGCTAAGAACAACACCTCTCTGCAGCCGACAGACAATGTTGACAAGTCTACGCCGCTTAAGCAAGCAGCCTCCTCTAAGCCTCAATA
>JAKSDM010000336.1 GCA_022360135.1 Pseudanabaenales cyanobacterium
CAGATACAACAGTTGGCGACGCTGCTTAAGCCAGTGACCCTTCACTTTAGTCTCAGTAGCGACCTTGATAGTTGCCAAATAACAGCCCAGCAAATTCTCCAGCATCACCCTGGCGCTGTTCAGCGCCAGGTATTGCCAGAGGCCTTTCCTTTCGCCTGGCGCCAGACCATTGACGCCATAAGACCGGGGGCTGTTTCGGCAGCCGCTAACCACCAGTTAGTGACAGGACTGGTGGTGGCCAGCGCCGCTATCATTGAGCCTCTTTTGGGGCAAACGCTTGGGCTGGATTCAGATCACCTCTGGCGGTTGCCCTTACAGCCAGGGACGCTCAGCCTGATCCACTATCCCTCTACCGAGCACCCCCCTGTCCTACAGGCCATGAATATCTGTGAACACTTATTGGGGATAACAAGATGAAAATTGCGTTTCTTTTTGGACAACTCCCTGTGATCTACGTGTAGTAATGCGGTGAGACTCGTTCATATCGTATCCGCAATGGCCAATCGCTGTGGAGATATCCAGAAGGGTGCTGAAGGTGAGGCAAATGCTTAAGTTTTCCATTTAAGTTGAAGCGAGTGGTACAGTTTACTTCGAGCCCCGACTGCGTAGCGGCCTATGGGCTTGAACCACCACTTGACTGGATAAATATGCACTTGTATATGTTTGGTTGGAGCAATGTGTGAACATTGTCCAGCTAAAAGCATCTGCACGAAAAGTGGAGCTAATCTGAGGGCGTTAAGAATGTATAATTAAGAACTAAGTACAAGAAGCAGGGTGAAAACAGATTTCAGGAGTTGATGGAAATGTTTCCTAATTTTCTAGGGATTGGCGCTCAAAGAACCGGTACAACATGGCTGCATAAGAACCTTAAAATACATCCAGAAATATGGATGCCTTTTATCAAAGAAATTCACTACTTTGACGAAAAAGAAATTTGCAATTCATTACCCCCATTTGAGCAGTTATCTTACAACTTTCGACGATATAAAAGGCGGTGGTTTCTATTCAACGCCAGTATCAAGAAAAAGAAAAGATTGAGACAATTCAATCCTGATTTTAAGACGCTTCTGTGGTATGCCAAATACCTTCTAAATTTCCGTAATGACGCCTGGTATGCGTCTCTCTTTGAACCAGGCGCTGGCAAGACTTTAGGGGAAATAACACCAGAATATGGAATACTCAGCCCTGACTCTGTGGCTGACATCTATCGGCTGATACCCGACGCCAAGATTATTTTTATCATGCGCAACCCAATGCAAAGGGCCTGGTCCCATGCACTCAAGGTCCTCCGTGATCAAGGGAAGTCGATAGGATCCAACTCAGAAGCAGCGTTTATCCAACACTTTGATAGTGAGGATTCTAAACGTAGAGGTAATTATCTAAAAACATTAGAAACCTGGAAAACTTATTATCCTGAAGAACAGTTTATGTCTATTTTTTTTGAGGAAATTTTAAACAACCCCGAAGCATTATTACTCCGGGTTTTTAACTTTATCGGAGTGGAAGCCTCCAAAAAGCACATTAGCAAAAAAAATTTTGTGAAGTTCAATGAAACTGTTAATACAGGCGAGATTCCGAAAAATCTTGCTATCCATTTAGCCCGTCTCTATCACGATGAAATTGAACTTTTAAATAGACATATTGGCGGCTATACATCTGCTTGGCTGGAAAATTGTAACAAGCTTTTAGAGTCATCGTCATGAAAATCGCATTCCTGGTTTGGCGGTTCCCTGTTGTATAGAGCCGCTGTCTAGTGCGGCTGGAATTCATCAATTAATCTTTGAGAATTAGGTTGAAGCGGTTGTCACAATGAAGAGTCCATATGATCCAGAAAATGAAATAGAAGAAGATCCATTTTTTATTGTTGGGATGCGTCGCTCTGGAACCACCTTACTACGTTCCATGCTGTCAGTTCATCCAAATATTGTAGTGTCACGTGAGACCCATTTCCTTTCAAAATGGTGGGAACGCTATCGATACTTAGATTTAAACAACACTGATAACTTTGAATCGTTCTGGGAGAATTTCAGCGCTAGCGATCGATTTCTGAAAATTGTCGCCGATCCTCCACTCGTGAAAGCGCGAATTCTCGCATCGAACCCAATCGATCTAAAAACCATATTTACGTCCATCATGCAGGTGCTTGCTTCAACCATGAACAAGCCCCGTTGGGCCGAAAAGACCCCAAAGCATTATAAATACGTACATGTGCTGTTGGATTGGTATCCTCAAGCACGAATTATATGGATGCTACGTGATCCACGAGCTGTGGCCGCTTCGACAGTTGAGCGGTGGAAGAAGAGAACCGTCGAAGATTGTGCTGCAGAATGGCGTGAAAGCGTCCTGAGTTTTCAGGAACAATGGTTAGAGGATGAGAGAGTTCGAATTGTCAAGTACGAGGAATTGGTATCAGCTCCTGAGCTTCAAATAAGAAAGCTCTGTGATTTCCTTGGAGAGGAGTTCTGTCCTGAGATGCTCTGTGATCGAACCAAGAATGCTGAACAAGTCATTCTCCCCGACGCAGATCCCAAGAAAGGCTCAAATCGGCTCCCGAATCAATCACCCACTTCTGGACGAATCGATAGATGGCGATCAAAACTCTCTCCTGCTCAGATAGCCGCGGTGGAAAGTATTTCCAAAGACGCCATGTTGCGATGCCGCTATCAACCGTCATTCTGACCGATCACTAGAATTATCCCAAACCCATCAGCCACGAATCAGTTTCCAACAGTTAAGCAAATTGGCATTTAAATTTCCAGATCGATCTTTACCCTAACTGGGTTTCAGCGCCCGAATTCTGCAACTTGAATGCACATCAGCTTAGTTGGGTAAAATTCCTAAAACATAACTCAATTCAAACCCTTGAAGAAACATCATGAGCTATCCAGACTTCATAGGTATTGGCGCAATGCGTTCCGGTACAACATGGCTGACCACACAGCTCCGTCAACACCCAGAAATTTGGATGCCTCCAATCAAGGAGTTGCATTACTTCGACAGTCTCGAGCGCCGCATTGGCAACGGGAATCTCAAACAGCTCTCCCTTTCGAAAACTGTCCATCAGCGTAAGAAGTCGGTACTCAGATGTTTCACTGGAAAAAGCGCTGACCATGGTGGCAAAGACATTGAATGGGGAAGTGTATTGCGCCACCCGGCCTCGGTCCTCTGGCAGATAGGATTTCATGGACGCTTTCTGCTAGGGCGGCGCAACGACGATTGGTATCAGGCTTGCTTTGCTCCTAGAGCTGGACAAATCGCCGGGGAGATTGACCCCAACTATGGACCGTTGCATCAAAATACCGTCGCCCATATCCGTGAGCTGACGCCAGACGCCCGGATCATCTTCATGGTGCGTGACCCGATCGACCGAGCATGGTCGCATTTCCTGAAAACGCTACGGGATAAAAACCGAGCCCTTGAAGATCTGTCAGAGGACGAGTGTCTGGCCCATTTTGCAAGTCGTTTTTCCCGCAGCCGGGGGAGCTATAACAGCATCCTGACCACCTGGTTCAAGTACTATCCGCCAGAGCAGATTTTTGTGGGCTTTTATGATGAGATTTCCGAGTCGCCAACGGCTTTGTTACTTCGAATCTTTAAGTTTCTTAATGTCGAGCCCTCATCCAACTATATCTCGGACAAAGTACACGATCACTTTAACTCATCGACCCAATCTCGTCAGATCCCCCTCCCCCTGATGCGATATCTCGCCGAGATTTACCGCGAAGAAGTTGAACATCTAGCCGCTAAAGTGGGGGGGTATGCTTATGCTTGGCATGAGCGTTTGGAGTCGCTGCTCGCCTCAGCCGCAACGGAAAAGTGAGGAGGAGTCCAAAGAATAAGTTTGGAGAGGAAGAATGGATGAAAATTTACCCAAAAGAGTGTTGGGACGCACTGATCTCAAGGTTACTCCGCTGGCCTTTGGCACCATGTGGCTCAACCGAGCGTCGGATGAAGATGCAGAAGACCTGCTAAACCGAGTTCTAGATCTAGGCGTCAACTGCATCGATACTTCCAGAGCCTATGGCCGCAGTGAGGAGCGCATCGGCCGTTACTTATCAGGAAGGCGCGATGAAGTCATTCTAGCCACCAAGTGCGGCTGCAACCCCCACCTGGATAAAAGGGGAAGCCCCCACGTTCTCACCTTCGATCGAGCGACTCTGGAGCGTAATCTAGAGGCGAGTCTGAGGGCGCTGAACACCGACTATATCGATATCTGGCAACTTCACGGCGCTACCCCAGACAAGCTCATTGGCGGCCCTGAGGGAGAAGTTGTCGCATTCATGCAACGGATGAAAGAACAGGGTAAAGTCCGTTACATTGGCGTCAGTCTGCGTCATGGCCCGAAAACGGAGTTAGGCTACCCTACCCGCTATGGGTATCAATGCATTCAAGAGTATCCGGATTGGGGCGTTTTTGATGTTTTCCAGCTTGTCTACGGCGGCATGGTGCGAACCAGTGAAGCTCGTTTGAATGATGCGGCCGAAAAGGGGGCTGGAATTATCGTTCGAGGGGTTGTCCGAGATTATTTTGACGATTTTCCCGATGCGTTTGCCCGGGCGGGATTGACGGATTTACTGGCGGCAGGGGAAGATCGGCGTTCGTTCCTGATTCGATATGCGCTAAGCCATCCTGCAGTCTCCTCAGTCTTGATCGGTACGAACAATCCGGAGCATTTGAAAGCCAATGTCATTGCTGCCTCTGCTGGGGGATTGGAGAGCGATCGCTACGAACAGGCCAAGCAGCGACTGGATCAGATCGGATCCAAACCCGGCTTTTTGGTCGGCGACGTTCCTGCCTAAATTCCGGCAACAGTTTGATCCCAACTTAATATTCCAGCTAGATTGATAATTGAAGGCTAGAAATCTATTACGATTCAGTCAATCAATCAATCCAAATTTATTACCTATGGAAAAGCCTCAAATTACAATCGTCGCCGTCCCGCGCGAACGTTTTTGTTTCGCCCGCGAGTCGCTGGAAAGCCTTTATGAAAATACAGAATTTCCGTTCAAATTAGTTTACGTCGATAATAACTCACCTGCTAAGCTCCGGCGTTACCTCGAAACCCAGGCAGTGTTAAAGGGCTTTCAGCTCGTTCGGACAGAATATTCCCTCTCGCCTAATCAAGCTAGAAATTTTGGGTTGCGTCATGTCAGCAGTCAATACGTTGTTTTCATTGATAATGATGTGATCTTTTCCCCAGGCTGGCTCAAGGCTTTATTTGATTGCGCTGAAGACACGGGAGCTACCGTGGTGGGCTCCCTCGTTTGCCAGCACACGCCGGTACATGAAATTATTCACTGTGCTGGTGGGGAATATATGCCGCCTGAAGAATTC
The DNA here is from genome assembly GCA_022360135.1 of Pseudanabaenales cyanobacterium. Classification (GTDB taxonomy): domain Bacteria; phylum Cyanobacteriota; class Cyanobacteriia; order Phormidesmidales; family Phormidesmidaceae; genus JAKSDM01. The sequence goes on from JAKSDM010000336.1 coordinate 5,335, forward strand.
ACCCAATTTGCCAGTGAGAAACAATCCAGTATTTCGCCAAACCCCTTTGGCAGTGAGGGTAAATGGCATATCCGCGAAAAGATCTACAGACAAGGTCAACGCTTGTCGGAAGTAGGAGACGAACTCAAACGTCAACCCACAGGATTTGTAGAGTTTCACTGCGTACTGGTGCGGACTGAGCTGTTTCAACAAGTGGGCTTGCTTGATGAGGGATTTTTGTGTACGAAAGAATACCTCGATTTGTGCATGACGGTGGCTAAAGCGGGCGGCGCCGTGTATCTAGAGCCGTCATCCTTAGTCACCTTTTTGAGTCATCCTCCGGCTCCGCCGCTTGAGTGGTCAGATATTCCTTACTTCATGCTGCGTTGGAGTGATGCTTGGGAGCTGGCGAGCTTGCGCCACTTTCGCAGCAAGTGGGACCTGGCTGAAACCGAATACTTTACGAGGCGTTACAAGCGATTAGGATGGCGACGACATAAAGAAATTGTCAAACCCTGGAGCCGCCGTTTGGCCTTCGGGCATGATTACGAACCGTTAATCCAACTTTTGAAACAATGGGAGAAAAAATTAAACCATTATCTTAGCGATCGCTATACAAAAGCACACGCCCAGCACAATCAAGTCCTCTCCGCCACCCAATTTTCATCCCAGAGTTAGAGATTTTGAGCCGGAGGGCGCGTATGACTCCACCAAAATCAGAGTGATTTGTGACTACAAATTTATCGAGAAAAGAAAGAAAAGAGAATTGGAGGAGTAGGATGAAAATTGGCTTTTTCGTCTGGTGGTTTCCAGTCCTGTCGGAAGCTTTCATTCTTAATCAAATTACTGGCCTGATCGATCGCGGCCATGACGTTTACATTCATGCCCTCAAGGGTCATCCCAAAGGCGCCACCAAAGTTCACCCAGTGGTTGAACAGTACAATTTATTGGCGCGAACTTATTACACGCCAGAAAGGCCAGAAAATCCTTTGTTGTGCGTCTTAAAAGGTCTCGGGTTGGTATTGGCCAATCTGCACAAAAACTCCTTGTCCTGCCTCCAACTGCTTGATGCAGAAAAATATGGAAAAACCGCTGAGCCTTGGAAACGAATTTATCGGGTTTATCGGGCGATCTCACTCCTGGATACTCAACCTTATGATGTAATTCACTGTCAATTTGGCACCATCGGACCAGCCGCGTCAATGTTGCGACAGACAGGATTTATTCAGGGCAAGCTAGTTACCATTTTTCGAGGTATTGATATTAGCCATTACGTACAAAAACATGGCGAAGATGTGTATGACGAATTGTTTGCCCAAGGCGACTTTTTCCTGGCCAATTGTGAGTTCTTTCGCCGTCGAGCGATTAAGTTAGGCTGTGATCCCGAAAAAATTGTCGTTCATGGTTCAGGGATAGACTGCCAAAAATTTGCCTTTCAGCCTCGCCAGCCATCGACTGATGGACTTGTTCGGATTGCCACAACCGGGCGTTTAGTCGAAAAGAAAGGAATCGAGTACGCCATTCGCGCCGTTGCTCAAGTAGCCCAAGATTATTCCAATATCGAATTCTGCATTATTGGGGATGGTCCTCTGAAAGCGAGCCTGCAAAACCTGATTGATGAATTAGAAGTGACTGCCATCGTCAAATTCCTGGGCTGGAAGAATCAGCAGGAGATTATTAATATTCTTGACACCTGCCATCTATTTCTGGCCCCCAGCGTCACCGCAGCAGATGGCAATCAGGATGCCCCGGTCAACACCCTGAAAGAAGCCATGGCAATGGGCCTACCCGTCATTAGCACCTACCATGGCGGCATCCCTGAATTGGTGGAAGATGGGGTTTCAGGTTTCTTGACGCCAGAGCGGGATGCAGAGGCGATCGCCGACAAGCTGCGCTATCTGATTGAACATCCAGAGGTTTGGCCCCAGATGGGACAAGCGGGTCGGGCGCGGGTAGAGGAACGGTACGATATGAACAAGCTCAACGACGAGCTAGTCGAACTCTACCAACAACTCCTGAATTCGGAACGGCAGCCGTCAACTCCATCAAAGTAGCCCGTTATCCGTATTGCAAATTCTCGTTTGTGCGAAATCCTTGGGATCGGATGGTGTCCTCGTCATCGATTTTGTCGGTCGATTCGAGAACCTGCAATCTGACTTTGATCGCGTCTGCGATCGCATGGGTATTGAGCAGCAGCCATTACCTCACAAGAATGTTATGAATCGCAAACAGCACTATACTGAATTCTACGACGATGAGTCACAGGCGCTGGTGAAAGCCCTTTACCATCAAGACATCGAGTATTTCGGTTATGAGTTCGGGACATAATCGCCTGCCTAACAGAAGGTGTTGTGCTACAGCACGCTGCATATGAGTATAGCGGTTCTCAATTGCATTGACTACACCCTACACCCCGCCTTCATGAGATGTGTTCAACCCAAGTGAGAATTGCTATCTTTGGCGGCTAGCCGAATCCGAACTAATCCCTCACCTTTCATCCCCATGCCACTGTGTTTTGGGTGGTTCCGTTTGAACCAGCAGTTGGCCCTGAGAAATCACATATCGAACCGTGGCCCGACGGCGGATGGCGTCGTAGCGATCGCTGGCGTCCAGCA
>JAKSDM010000548.1 GCA_022360135.1 Pseudanabaenales cyanobacterium
ACAGAGGAACTCTGGCGTCGTATGGGTGAACCCTACTCAATTCATCATCAGCCTTTCCCCCAAGCGGATCTGGAGTTGGTTAAACTCGCCAAGGCGGCGATCGCGGTTCAAATCAACGGACGGACCCGAACCACTCTTGAGTTAGCTCCGGATGCCTCTCAAACAGAGGTGATTGCCTTGGCGATGCAGTCAGCAAGCGTGCAGCGCTATCTTAGCGATGGGGAAGTACGGCGGATAGTGTATGTGCCTGGCCAGGTTATCAACCTGGTGATTTGAGCGCGAAGGTAAATGCAGCAGCAGTCGTGGCGGCTGCTGCTGTTCGAAAATGTTCTAGCGCTATCTTACAAAGTTAAAAGTCTGATTATTTGTAGACATACTTATACAGTAATATAAATGGGTAGACGATTGGGCGCTAGGGCAGACCATGACTATACTTCAAGCACCTGTGCATACCAGGGCAAATTCGCAAATACGGTACCATCAGGTCGTTATTGTGGGGGGCGGTGCGGCAGGAACCACCGTTGCAGCCCAGCTGCTCAATAGACGTAAAAAACTCGATATCGCCATCATCGAACCCTCGGACAAACACTATTATCAGCCTGGGTGGACCTTGGTCGGGGGCGGTGTCTTTAAGATCGAGCAGACTGTTCAAGCAGAAATAGACTGTATTCCCAGAGGTGTAACGTGGATCAAAGACTACGTCGTCACCCTTGACCCCGACCACAACGCCGTGATTACCCGAGAAGGCCTGCAGGTTCAGTATGAATATTTGGTGTTATGCCCCGGCATTCAAATTGACTGGCGTCTAATTAAGGGACTCAAAGAAGCGATCGGCAAGGGAGGTGTTACCAGTAACTATTCCAAGGACTATGCTCCCTATACCTGGGAGACCATCCAAACCTTCAAAGGGGGTACAGCTATCTTTACCTATCCCGCAACCCCGATCAAATGTGGGGGAGCGCCCCAAAAAATCATGTATTTGGCGGATGACGTTTTCAAGTGTAAGAGTGGGGTTGGTGTGCAGACAACAGTGCTATTCTGTACTGCTGGAGCCAAAATGTTTGGAGTCCCAGAATATTCTGCCATGCTGGAGCAAGTAGTGGACCGTCGAAGAATTGACGTTAGGTTTAAACACAACCTCAAGGAAATTAAAGCCGATACCCAAGAGGCCGTCTTTGATGTTACGACAGATGAAGGAATCGAGGAAGTCAGCATTCACTACGACATGATCCATGTGGCGCCGCCCATGAGCGCCCCTGACTTTATCAAAGAAAGCCCACTGGCGGTTCAGGCGGGACCTAAGAAAGGCTGGGTCGACGTGGATCAGGATACGCTCCGCCATAACCGTTATCCCAATGTATTTAGCCTCGGAGACGCCTCCTCTTTGCCGACTTCAAAAACTGCTGCTGCTGTCCGTGGACAAGCGCCGGTTATGGCGGAAAATCTCCTGGCTGTGATGTCATCTAATGCCCTAACTGGAAAGTACGATGGCTATACCTGCTGTCCACTGGTCACGGGCTACAACTCAGTTATAATGGCGGAGTTCAACTACAACAACCAGCCAGATCCTAGCTTCCCGCTTGATCCGACCAAAGAGCGCTACAGTATGTGGTTGGCAAAATTGTATGTACTACCTTGGCTCTATTGGAATCGCATGCTCAAAGGCAAACCCTTCGAGGCAAGTTTCTTCAGAAGATTCAAGAGAGACAAGAAACAGCGTTCTTCGGGATGAACTACCTTCATCCCCAACCTTTATCTATAGGGGATAAGGGAGCCGGAATCAAATTCCCTATTCCTTAGAGCTAATTTATAAAGAGAACCTTAAGAATGACTGATTTGTTGACTATCGGGCGCTGGTTCCGCCGAATGGGATGCCAGAATTCTTTTCTGGCAAGGGATACAAGTATCGCCAACAAAAACAATATCACGAGATTTTGAGGTTAAAATCACCAGGCACCTTGATTTTTCGTTGAAGTGCGTCTGATTAGCATGATCGCCTAAAATCCTACAAACCTTGTTATGTAAGGGTTATTCAATCCTATCAGACGGAACCAGCGCCAACCCGTCGGATCAAATTAACTGGAATTGATGCGATCATGCAACATTTTGTAAGTCAGCGGTTGATCACGGGTCGCCATGCTAGTGAGCGTATCAATCATCCAGTACGTGAGTACGCCGTGACGTTCGACACCGCCATTCACGGCATACTCGAAGGCATACTCATAATGGTAAAACGAGAAATTATCCCTTTGCAATGCGGTGAGTTCACTAGCATAAGCTGAAGTCATGGCTTTCTGGAGGGCTGTTCAGTGATTGATTTTCAGCCTAAATCCCAGAGAGACTTTTTTGAATACGGATTGGCCAGGACCAACAGCGTTCCCCATGTATGTTGACCGTAGGCATACCGATTATTTTGACAGTTTAACTGTGGATTTCACAGAACATCTGATGACATCTTATTACCGTACTTCCAACATCGGCAATATGACTGAGATTCTTTTTTTACAGTGTTTTAACGGATTAATTAGGGCAGAAGACAACCTTATATTACGAGTGTCGATTGGCACTCAGTACAAATCAAGGAATTAAGCATAGTCATGAAAGGCACTTTTCTGCGCACTTCTCTGTTGGTAGCAGCGACTCTTGCAACGAGCTTTGTCGCCACGGATGCTAACGCATTTACGATTTCAGGAGGCGGTAATCTTAGAGAAACGGATGCAGAATTATTTAACCTTTTTAATAGCAGCGTCAATATTGAAAGACTTGAAATGGGTGAAAATAACCTACCTGAGTTGTTTGCAGATTCTTTGAAGTGGGACGGTATTGCAGGATCGGTCGATGTCTTCTTTATTAACGAGGGAGCAGGTTATCGTAATCAATTACTATTTTCATTAAATGATGGCCCCAAGCACATGCTGTTCGATGATGTTGCTTCCCCTGAAAGCATTCTGGCAAATAGCAATGGCCCCCTCATGTTAGGCGATGGGAAATCTATTGAAGATCTTTCAGGGAATATTGGCATTGACTTTTTTGTTAAGGCTAATGGTAAGTGGAACAGCAATGGGAATGTTTACGGTGCTGATGTAAATGAGAATGCAGATGGTCTGCAGCATATGATCGCCCGAGAATTTAAGCAGGATAATGATAACTGGGTTCTAATTGGTTTTGAAGATCTCTATGGGGCGCACTACTCCGAGGGGGGACGATCAGACCGTGATTTCAATGATGTTGTGATTGCAGTCCGTGGTGTCACAGGCGATAGAGTTGATGGAACTACTACAGAAGTCCCAGAACCGATGGTAACACTGGGGTTGGTAATGGTCGGCGCTGTCGGTGCGACTACCTGGCGTCGGCGTCAGGTTGTAGCTTAATCGGGCTCATACAATACTTTAAGCATTGGGCTTAAGAAACTGTAGAAACACTCAAGGCGAAGCTGGCCTTAGATCAGGGTGGTTTGGGTCAGCCGACCATCTTCCATATGTAGGATTTGATAAGTATTTGCGGTTCAGAAGGGAGTGGCGGATTTCGGTTGGTTAACACTGCCGCCTTTGATCGAAACAAGCGATCGCCTGTTGTTCTATTTCGCCGGGCACGGCATTGCCCTCAATGGCGAAGATGGGCCGGAAGGGTATCTGATACCCCAAGATGCTCGGTTGGGAAAAGTTGTTGATATGGAAGCAAGAGGCGCAGGAAAGTTTACTGCTGCAACGACGGTTGACTCCAGCAGCGCAGGAATGGGAACGCCAGCAACAGGCAAGATTTCTTTGGCATGCTAGCCCTCGTCTTGATTTGTTAGAAAAGATATCTAAATCCGATGATAACTGGCTGAATAAAGTAGAAGCTGAGAATGAAGGAAAAGAATTAGATGCTTTTGTCGAAGCGATTCGGGTAGGCAAAATCCTACACAGACAAAAGGCAAGCAACCCAGAGGTGATACGCGCCTTGTTGGCAAATATTTATGAGGGTAGTGAACGTAGTCGCTTAGCAGGGCATAATCAGTGGCTCTGGAGCGTCAGTTTCAGCCCTGATGGCCAGACCTTGGCTTCTGGCAGTGCTGACAAGACCATCAAACTTTGGAATCGAAACACAGGCTGGGATTTAGACGCTTTAATGGAGCGCAGTTGCGATTGGGTGCGCAATTATTTGCAGAACAACCCCAATGTTATAGAACGTGATCGCCGTTTATGTGATGGTATTCCTTCTCCAGCGCTAGCAAAAATAGAAGATGAGATAGAGCTGGCAAGACAGAAACAAGTAGAATATAGCGATTCTCATTCGCATTGAATCCAGTCTTAATCTCAGGATATTGCTGCTAAGTAGGTAGGGGCTGAAACCCTCAGCTATGTAAACGAATGTAAATAAGGCTGAAAACCTTTTACAGCTAGGAGATTTGGCGATTTTACAGAATCCAATTTAACAGAGACTATTAAGCCCTACCTACTTAGAGCAACCCAAAGCGCAGCTATGTCCGTTAACCATCGCCTGGTAAAAACTCTTGGGAAAGAAGTGCGATCGCTTTCTCAAAACTTCCGGGGGCAATGTGATGAAAGCTAGCCACTAAATAAATAAACTTGGAGAAACCTTAAATAGTTCAGCCAAAATCTTAGCTTGAGCCTTGCTAATAGCTCTTTTGCCATTTACGATTTCAGATACTACCCCACTCGAACCCAAAATTCCCACCAAATCTGCTTGTCGAGTCCCACTGGCCTCCATAATATGACGCAAAATTTCATCCGGCGAAGATTCTGACATAGGATAGTGCTCCGCTTCATAAACTTCGACCAGCATCACCAAAAGTCTATGGAGCGCATTTTCCTCTGGAGTTCGATTTTTTTTAAAGGTTAATTTCTCAACAATGGCCAAAGTGTGCTCGTATTCCTGTTCCGTTTCAATTACTTTTGGAGTAACTTCTACAAGCAAATTGCTATAAATTTCTGGATTAAAAGTAAGGGTCATTTTTCCACTTTTCCTTATCGTAATCAGCGTGAGTTAACAGATATTTGTAATAGACAGTTTGACTAACGTAGTCAATGCCAACAATTAGCCGATACTTATTTCCTTTGATATTAAAGACAGTAAAATTTCCCACCGCCTCTGCATCACGATAAATTTTCCTCACATCCTCCAACTTTTCCCAGTCGGCTTTTTTAACCACCGCATACCAAGCCTCAATCGCCTGATTAATATCGGGATATATTACCGCATCATCACGGAGTTTTCGAATTGAGATCAAGTGCATTGATGATGCCTGTATCTGTTTATTCGATTATTATACTCTCATTTTGAGAGGGCAAAACGTAAGTGAGTTCAATCGCTACTTCGATCCCTTCAACCCACCTACGAATTTATCCCTTTCCAAATCTCCTAAGATCTATACGGCTGTACTATCTGTTCCCCCCTCAACAGTCTTCTGCCAATTGGTGCAAATCAAATCAGAAGTTCCCTTCGCCAGTGTTTTAACCAGCAACGCTTCCACCACCATCGCAAGCGATCGCGGTAATCCCAAACTACTCGTCAAAACAGGCGAGATGATTGCAGTAACTGTAGGATGGGCAAAGAGAAGATGCCCGCGCCCATCGGCTCAGTCTCACTAAGCAAAATGGGCACATTCTCACTTTGCCCATTCTACGTGACTGATGACAGATGGCTCCAAACCATCCGCGATCGCATCCGGCTTCATCGATAAACTTGCGATCGCCCACTCCAGCCAAAAGGTGCGATACGCTAGTGCTACACACCTAATAGATTTATGCCAAAGACCAGAGGAAGGGCAGACTGATGACAACGACGCTAGTGCGCTGGACAGTGGAAGACTACCACACCATGATTGCGGCGGGGTTGTTCCTCAATCGGCAGGTGGAACTGTTGAATGGGCAGGTGGTGGAAATGTCTCCAGAAGGGCCGCTTCATGCAGATCTAAACCGCGATCTAGGCGATTGGTTCCGAGATCAACTGGGACAGCGGGCGCGGGTAAGTGAAGGTAAACCTATTACCCTCAACGATGGCAGCGAACCTCAACCAGATGTGGCGATTGTACGTC
>JAKSDM010000708.1 GCA_022360135.1 Pseudanabaenales cyanobacterium
CCGTTGTCAGCTTTGTCAGTTTCAATGCCAGCAAAGCGGTTTTCCCCCGGACCAAAGGGTTTGAGAAAATGCTTCATGGGTCCTAAATACCTATCCTCTGCCAGAATATTCAGCACAAACCGTCTATCTGGGTACATGAGGGACTCAATGGCTCGTTCTTTAGCGATGGCGATAGTGATACCGGGAGGCGTAAAGGTAGCTTGAGCAACCCAGGAAGCCAGCATAGCGCTAGCCACGTCCCCTTGCTCAGCGGTTAGTACGCAGAGGGAGCCGACAATTCGACCGACGGCTTGCTCCACAGTACTAGCAGGCTTGCGAGTAGCCTTAGCGCGTTTGACTTTCTTCAGGGCTTGGGCGAAGTCAGTGCCAGCCTCTTCGCAGTATTTCAGCGTCACATCGGTGGGTTTGAACTTCACCCGAATGGGATCAAAGCCAAATTTATAACCGGCGTCCCGCAGCTTATCCTCCAGCAGATCAATCGCCTCCCCACTCCAACCATAGGAGCCAAAGACCCCTGCTAGTTTTGTGGTGGTGGCAGTTGACAGTATAGTCCCTAGCGCTGTTTGAATTTGAGTGGGGGCATGGCCGCCTAAGGTGGGAGACCCAATAATAAATCCCGCGCTTTTCTCAACGGATGTTCGGATCTCAGTGGGGTCAGCCGCCTCAGCATTGATTGACTCCACCGCCACCCCGGCTTTGGTAATGCCGCGCGCGATCGCCTGCGCTAAGGTTGCTGTATTGCCATAGGCCGAAGCGTAAATCAACGTTACTTTGAGTTCCTGAGCCTTTTGCTGCTGAATCCACTGACGATAAGCATGGGTCAGTTCGGTTATCCCGTAGCGCACCAGCGGTCCATGATCAGGCGCGTAGAGTTCAACTGGCAGTGATTCAAGTTTATCCAGGATGGTCTCTACTTTACGGACATAGGGCGCCATCAGGCAGTCAAAGTAATAGCGTCGATCTTCCTGAAGCGGCGCCCATTCTTCGTCAAAAACGGCCTCGCCACAGACATGAGCGCCATAGAATTTGTCGGTAAATAGCACTTGGGTCTTAGGGTCATAGGTGATCATCCCACCAGGCCAGCGAGGCGTGGGGGCCGGAATAAACTTGAGTTGATGCCCTTGACCGAGATCCAAGGTTTCGGTTGCGGCGCTGCGGATCACCTTAATCTGCAAGTCTTGCTCGGGCAGCGCCTGCCGTAGGACGATCGCACCTGGGTTTGAGCAAACGAAGGTGATGTTTGGCGCGATTTCTAGCAGTGCTTTCAAGGTGACGGCCCGATTAGGGTTGACGTGCCCCAATATGACATAATCCAGTTGCTGCAGGTCAAACCCCAGCCCGCCTAGATCAATATGCTGCTGCGTCAGCCATCTCAACTGCGCCCAAATTTGGCTCCACATGGAAAAGGTTTGGGTTGACTTAGTTTTTTCGGCGTCAGCCGCTAACTGTTTAAGCGCAGTCAGATAAATTTCAGTGAACGATTCCCCAGGCGGATCGATCATAGCTGTCTTGTCTGCCCGGATAATAAACGAATTGGCTGTCGTTCCCCGTTCTAGCGCATACTCAATCTCAAATCGCAAACGATTCCAACTGCGCGATCGCAGTGTAACTGTATTGGCGGCAATTGGGTGAATCTGAACATCGCGAGGCTTGGGGTTTTCCATGATTTGCACCTTCCTAGTAGTTGATTGGGGGCGGCGCCCACAGATGCATGAGGTTATTGGTCACTTGTCGTTGGTCACTTGTCATTTGTCGCTTGTGTTTGACCAATGACTAATGACCAACAACAGATGAATTCCAGGTTCGATTTCAGGTAAAAAGTCCCACATTAAGTGGGTGGCCAATACCATCTGTTTAGGCGATTTAGTAATAATTGCCAATCTTGCGATGGTGAACGGCTGTCAGGGATTCAGGGTTGGAGACTCGACCCTCCTCAACGGTGCAGTAGACTAGCCAGTGGTCGCTGAGCTCCATGCGGCTAGTCACCTGGCATTCCAGGTAAGCTAGGGCGTCAGCCAGAATGGGGGAGCCATTCTGGGCCGGACGGGTGCGGATACCGGCAAAGCGATCGGCGCCCGGGGGGAAGCGCTTGAGGAAATGCTTCATCAAGCCGAGATGGTTGCCTTCCTCCAGGATATTCAGCACGAAGCGATCGCCGATTTGCATCAGAGATTCAATCGCCCGGTCTTTCGCCACCGCCACCGTAAAGCCTAGGGGCTTAAAGCTCGCTTGGGAAATCCAGGAGGCGAGCATCGCCCCGGTGACCTCGCTCTTGCGGGCAGTGATGATGTAGAGACCGCTGCTGATGCGGCCTAACGCTTTCTCCAAATCAGCGTCAATCGCTTTGATTTTCTTAATTTTGCCCGCTTTGCCCAGTTCCTGTCCCAAATCTGTTCCGGTTTCGTCGCAGAGCTGATAAGTGGCCTCAGTGGGGGTATCTTTAATCCGAATGGCGTCGAAGGCAATTTTCAGGTCCAAAGCCCGGAACTTGGTCAGCAGGGGGTCGATCGGTTCATCATCCCCGCCATAGGATTCAAACAGCCCCACGGTCTGCTTGTCTTTGACGGCGGCCAGAAGTACGCCTAAGGTTGCTTGGGGCGTGGCGGCTCCAGCGCCGGAGGACGGCGGCATGCCAATCAGCAGAGCCGTGGACCGACTGACCAACTCATTCACCTCATGGGGGTCAGCGGAGCGCATATCCATCATTTCCACCGCCAAACCTGTCTTGGTGACGCCTCGGGCTAGGGCTTGGGAGAGGCGATCGCTATAGCCATAATCCGAAACATAAAAGACTGCGACCAGGGTCTCGGCCTTAGCCTTAGCCTGACTCCAGCGGCGATAGCGCCCCGTCAATTCAGCCACATTGCGCCGTAGTAGAGGACCGTGGCCGGTGGCGATAGTCTGGATGTTAGCCAGCGCATCCATCCGCTTCATCGCCGACAGCACCGAGCGAGCATTAGGCCCCATCAGACAGTCGTAGTAGAAGCGGAAATCTGGGGAAATCGCCTCTAGATCTTCGTCGTAGGTGTCGTCATTGCAGTAGTGTAGGCCGAAGGCGTCGCAGGTGAAGAGAACCTCAGTCTTGGCGTCGTAGGTGAAGATGGTGTCAGGCCAGTGCAGATTGGGGGCGCTGACAAATTCCAACAGATGACCGTTACCCAAGTCGATCTGGTCGCCATTTTTAACCAGCTGCCGCTCAAAAGGACGGTGAATCAGATCTTTTAAGAAGGTAATGGCGACTTTGGCGCCCACCACTACCGCATTGGGCGCTAGCTCTAGCACATCCTTGACCAGGCCGCTGTGGTCGGGCTCGGTATGGCTGATAATCAGATAGTCAATTTCGGCCGGGTCAATTTCCTGTTTGAGGGTGTCCAGGTAAAGCTGACGAAACTTTTCGTGAGAAGTATCCACCAGGGCTGTTTTCTCACCCCGAATAATGTATGAGTTATAGGTGGTGCCATTCTGGAGGCCAAACTCGATGTCGAAGCGATCGCGGTCCCAATCGAGAGAGCGAATTGTGGTGGTGTCTTCAGCAATATTAGCCACCTGAACGGTCAACCGATTTTCTGCCTTATTAGCGATCGCAACCATCGAGAACCTCCTGCTTAAAAGGGTGGAGTGAGTGAGTCGTTACCTATGCAAAATCTCTTTACATTTCTTAATCATAGCTCAGGCTAAATCAGACGGATGTAACGATCTCTTATCTGTCAATTAAGACAGTTAATATATGGTAGTGCCGATTTTCGCTGGTGTGGAATACCTTCCAGTGAAGGCAGGGTATAGGTTTGGGGGGTGTATGGACAATTTTCGGGCCTGGGGTCAGCAGTGGATGTCAGCATAGAATGTCAGGCCAGTGCTGCTGTAGCGTTTCTGGCGAATGATCGCTAACCCTGGAATCGGCTCCGCTTCCCAGTAGTCAGGATTATGTTCTACGGCAATTTCTCCGGTTGGCGTAAGCAGGGAATGCTGGGCGATCGCACTCAACACCGGCTGATACAATCCACTGGTATAGGGCGGATCGAAATAAATGTGGTCAAATTGCTGTCCGGCTAACCGCTGAAGCTGCTGCGCCACATCCCCCCGAAACACCTGAAACGACTGCTCAGACTTAGACACCTGCCGCCAATTTTGACGGATCACCCCACAGGCTCGCCCC
>JAKSDM010001800.1 GCA_022360135.1 Pseudanabaenales cyanobacterium
CCCCCTGTGCGATCGGAGACAATACACTGAAAGGCAACCAGTTCATGGGGCCGGGACATGTAGGATGAATCTGTGTGGGGAGGCAAAGGCAGGTGGGTGCGGCTGTATTGGGTGACTCCTCCGTTCGCCTTGGCCTTGGCCGGATTAATCTGGACTTTCGTAAAAGAGACTTTCTGTTTATTTTGGCTGCCAAACCCTGAAACAGGCTGTCTGGCTTCGATAGCGCTAATCGCATTGGCCAGATGGATGAGGTTGGTGCGCTCTTCAATCGCTGGGTAACCGTTGACGACAACGTAGTGAGGGTAAGTGCTCAGCGCAGCGCCGATGGATCGAGCCAGATTCTGGAGAGGGGCCATCTCACTGCTCTTCGAAAATTCAAGCGCCTGAGAAATTTCGAGTGTCGGAATACCCATCGGTTCTAGACAGAATCAGTAATGCTCATCTTAAAGAATGCCCCTTGAGAATGCCCCATACAGCATCTTTGAATTTTTGCCGCTGCTTCAGCCTAGAGACGATTGCTCTGAGGCATTGTTGGGCTGGGTTTCGCTGGCATTCTGATGGTTTATTGGGGCAGCAAAGTCCCCAGAAAAATGAGCCTCCCCTGGATTGTATTTAGGACCTTGTTGATGATTGGCTAGGGTTGAGATCACGCCCAGCAAAGTTGCTTTGTCATGACGTTCCGCGTCAATTGACCGCCTTGTCTCTTCAAGTGGTTCTCCCTTGAGACGAAGGTGTTCTTCATACTGAGTGTCTAGACTTCTAAGCTGAGATTCATATAACTCCCTTGTTTTTGTTTCTATAGACGTTTGATCAACATCAGCATCCACCACTAGCCGAATGATTAACCCTTCAGTTTTACGCTCAATCCCTTGAATGGAAATAAGATTATCAGCATATTGGGCTCGAAGTTCTTGAAACGATTGCAAGAAAGCTTTCCAGTCAATGCCATCAACAAAAAGTAGGTCAATTGTTTTTTGCGTCTTGCTAATTAGCTGATCAAATTCACCTGGCGCAAAGCCACCCTTTTTGGCGATGGGGCGACGCTTGGTAAATTTTCCGTCCTTACACTCTAGAAAAATATATTCACACTGAACTCCCTCTAAATTGGTCGCATTGTTAATGTTCCAAGCTTCTATGCAGGCTCCTGTCAGGATAATCTGATGGAATACCGTACGTTGGGCTTGGGTAGCTGAGAGGTTTGTGTAGCTGAGATTTGCCTGACTGAAGTTAGCCTGACTGAGGTCGGCGGCTTGGAGATTGGCGGCGCGCAGATTGGCGGCGCGCAGATTGGCGGCGCGCAGATTGGCTTCGAAAAGGCTAGCGGCGCGCAGATTGGCGCTGCAGAGGTTAGCGGCTTGGAGATTGGCGCGGCTGAGACGGACTTTATAGAGGTTGGCGGCTTGAAGGTCAGCGTCGCGGAGGTCGGCTTCCTGGAGGTCGGCGGCGCGGAGGTCGGCTTCCCGGAGGTCAGCGTCGCGGAGGTCGGCGGCAAAGAAATTGGCTTCGAAGAGGTGGGCGTAGCTGAGTTTGGCGTTGTGGAGGTTAGCTTGGCTGAGTTTGGCGTTGTGGAGGTCAGCTTGGCCAAGGTGGGCGTCGCTAAGGTCAGCATTGCAGAGGTTAGCGTAGCTGAGTTTAGCTTTATGGAGGTCAGCTTGGCTGAGGCGGCCACCGCTAAGGTCAGCATTGCGGAGGTTGGCATACCTAAGTTGAGCGTTACTGAGATCAGGAATAATATCCGGATGATTCCGCCGCCACTGATTCCAATCGCTAACCCCCTGCTCCAGTATCATCAGGTGTTCTGAATTTGCCACAGCCACACATCCAAACCCATCGATCCATAGTCTCTCTGATCTGGAAGAGATTGACTAGTCACAGTAGGGTAAAATCCATTCAGTTGTTTTTTCGCTCTAATTCATTGACCTAAACTCTACTGTAGATTAGGGACTAGATGAGAGATGATTCAGTCAGAATTTGGTCCAAAAGAGGCGCAAGCAGTTGCAGAAATCATCCGGCTTGCGAAAGCAGTTGTGCAAGAAAATCGCCTTCCCACTGATGCGGATGGCGAGCCTCGTCTGGCCCTGAGAGATCAACATCCCAAAAGTCATGGTTGTGTGGGGGCGGAGTTGATTGTAGAAGATGTTCCCAACGAGTTGAGACATGGCGTCTTCAAAGAACCCAATCGCTATCCCGCCTGGATTCGCTTTTCAAATGGAGCGGGTAGAATACAGTCTGATGCAACACCCGATATTAGAGGGATGGCCATCAAAGTGATGGGTGTAGAGGGAGAGAAAATCCTTGAGGAAGAAAAACAGGCCAGAACGCAGGATTTTATCGCGATTAATTCGGAAGCTTTTTTCCTAAAAGATATTCAAGATGTTCTCGCCCTGTCTAAGACGGTCACAACTATCGACAAGATCCCCCCAATCCCCCTGTTGGAGACACCATTAAAACTCTTAACGTTTGTTCTCCTGTTTGCCAGATCCCACAGAACGCAAGTCGAGATTTTAAGTAAAGCGAGGGAACAAGCTGTATTCAATCCGCTCTCGATCCAGTATTGGAGTGGGACGCCTTATAAACTCGGTCCACATGAGATTAAATTTACGCTAAAGCCTCGAGGGATAGAGAGTTCAGCAGAAAATTCTGAAATCGATAAATCTTCTGATAACTTCCTCAGAGAGGCAATGGTTGAACATCTCAAAGAAAATGAAGCTGGCTTCGATTTTCTGGTTCAGTTGCGCAGCGAGCCTCAAAATATGCCACTGGAAGACGCTACCATTCAGTGGCATTCAGAGTACCAAAAGGTGGCTACGATAAAGATCCATAAGCAAGTTTTTGATACCCCAAAACGACGAGATTTCGATGAAAATTTATCTTTTGATATCTGGCGCTCTTTGCCCGAGCATGAGCCCCTGGCTAAGATCAATAAACTCCGTCGACTTGTCTATGAAGAAACGTCAAAACTAAGACATCAATTGAACAATAAACTTCGACAAGAACCCCTAGAAGAAGAGTATTATCAAATCTTTGGTGAAATGTAGGTATTGTTATTGGTGATTCTGGAGGTATTATCCAGAAAGTTTCTGGGATATTTGCGCTATTGGCTTATTGAAGTTTAACTTGGGTCGCCTCTAGCATTTGTAGCGTTTTCCGTAGTTCTTGGTTGCTTTCCGCCAAGAAAGCCGTCTGTTCAACCCTTTCCCCCAACAAACGGGGTTCCCCAGAATTCCCAGTTTTCTTTATTGAATGGCGATCGCCACTTGTATATGAGCTGAGACTCCAGCTGCTGGCGAGGCCGAGTTTCGACCGGCGCATGGGGCCAGAACCCAATATTGACCGATACCGGCAAATCATGGGGACGGTGGGCGGAAACATAGTTGAAAAGGTA
>JAKSDM010000039.1 GCA_022360135.1 Pseudanabaenales cyanobacterium
CGTGAGGAAAATCACACTCCCTTAGAGTCTCTTGTAATCTATTGATTTGCTCTGAAGTTAGAAATCCTTTAGCTGGCATAGGGTAGATGATTTAGCTGATTTCAATTTACATTTTATGCAACTTAGATGCCGATTAGCTTATGAGTTCGGAATCACCGCCCCCTTTTGCCGGAGATTGGATTAAGCAAATCACCGAAGCCGTGGCCAGTTTTATTGGATGGGTGGCTGACCTCATCTGGCGGCGGAACTGGTTCATGTTGCTGGTATTGACTGGCGTTGCATTAAGCCTTGTTGGCTATTTCTGCAAGAATTTTCTGAATCAATCCCTACCCCCACAGCAGCAAACTTCCTTTTGGCTAACCTTCTGGATCGCAGTAGGACTGGTTTTTGCAGGCGCTCTGATCGTGGCGGTAGTCACCATGCCTCGTCCGGCCAGAACCATTCCTGTCGATGTGGTTGAGCGGACAGCAATCAAAGGCTTACGCCCGTTTGGTTTCGCCGACGCCGAAATCTTTGCTCGCTTGCAACGCAGTCGGCAACTGCGAGAATGCATAGAAGTGCTGACCACCCCACTCTTCCGATTTGGCATTTTGATGGGCGAGTCGGGGTGTGGCAAAACCTCCTTCTTGCAGGCGGGCGTATGGCCCCAGTTATCGCAGCTGGAGAGTAGCCATCGCGGGGTGTATGTGCGGTTTTCCGACCAGGATCCGCTGGACGCCATTCGCAAGGCGCTGGCGGGCCAATTGGAATTGCCCGAAGACTGGCTCAAGGATGAGGACTTTCTCACCCTCCTGAGCCAGGCGACCGAGGCGGCGGAAAAGCCTGTGGCGCTGCTGTTAGACCAGTTTGAGCAGTTTTTTGTCCACTATCAGCGTGCCTCTGAGCAACAACCCTTTATCCAAGCGTTGACGGATTGGTATCGCCATGCCCCCTCCCTACCCGTCAAAATCTTGGTCTCAATTCGATCTGACTTGCTGTTCCAGCTGGATGAACTGCACCAAGCCTTAGGGTATACCCTGGGACCCCAAGATGTGTTTCACCTGAAAAAACTGACCCCAGAAGAAGCGACTCACATCCTGGGGGTGATTGCCGAAACCGAACAACTGCGATTTGATAGTCGGTTTGTGGCGGAATTGGCCGAGCAGGAACTCGCCCACCGGTAGAATGGCTTAATCTCTCCCGTAGACTTGCAGATTTTAGCCTGGATGATTGAGCGGCAAAACGCCGCTGAACTGCGAGCCTTCAATCGGGAAGCCTTCCAAAAGTTTGGCGGGGTGGAAGGGCTACTGACTCGGTTTTTAGATCAAGTATTGGCCGCCCGACTGACCCCAGCCCAACGGCAAGCCACCGTCAAGGTGTTACTGGCGTTAACCGATTTGGACAGTCAGGTGAGAGCAGGCGTACTGACAGTCGCAAACTTACAAACCAAGTTGAAGGGGACGGTCAAGCCGGAGGAAGTAACTGAAGCGACCCACTGGCTGGCCCGTGGAGACGTGCGCCTGATTACGCCCGTTAAACAGAACGCCGCCATCGGCTATGAACTGGCCCACGAGCGCCTGATTCCGGCGCTGATGCGGTTGGCGGGGAAGGAGCTGTCGGTGGCGGATAAAGCCAATCAGCTTTTAGATCGACGGGTGAATGAGTGGCTGGGGAATCAGTGCAATAGACGATATTTATTCGGCCTATGGGAGCTTTGGCTGCTTAAGCGACAGCGACCCTATTTGGTGTGGGGAGCAAAGCGGCGACAAAAGGAGAAGTTGCTGCGCCTGAGTTGGCGATGGGTTTATCAAGTGGGGGCGACATTCATCGTCATCACTGTCGTGACAGGGGGCCTTAGCAGCTGGCTCTCTTTCACCCCCCAAGGGCAGATTATGCAGGTTCAATGGCGGTTAGAAAGGTTGCTTCCTAGAACTCACGCCTCAAGGATGGAAAATGCTGCAGTGGCCTTCGCTAAAACTGAGCAATGGTCCAAAGCTTTTCAGATTACCCATGAGATCAAGCGAAAATACAGCCAAAGCAAATGGGGGGAAGAGCCCAGAGATCACAGTCTAGCTGTTTTTGTGAGTAATACCGCTAGATTTCTTACGAAAACAGACCAACCCCAGTCAGCACTCTCGATTCTAAATGATCAGTTAATCCCAATTGCTGAAAGTCTTCAGGCCGACAGCTCTAAATCATCTGCGTTGCGCGCCATCGCCACCGCTTATGCCGAGTTGAACCACCCGAATCGGGCCGAGGCGCTGCTCGAACTCGCCCTACAAGCCGCACAAACCATTCAGAACGACGGCTCTAAATCGTCTGCGTTGCGCGCCATCGCCACCGCTTATGCCGAGCTGAACGACCTGAATCGGGCCGCTGAGCTGCTCAAACTCGCCCTACAAGCCACGCAAACCATTCAGTCCGACTTCTCTAAATCGTATGCGTTGCGCGCCATCGCCAACACTTATGCCGAGTTGAACGAGCCGAATCGGGTCGCTGAG
>JAKSDM010001237.1 GCA_022360135.1 Pseudanabaenales cyanobacterium
AGTAGATGCACTAGGGGGGACCAGCGCCATGACATGGGGAACTGGACGCGGCAGGTAACTGACGAGGGATTCCTCTCCGTAGACTAGGGATGTGCTACCTCCAGAATCGAGCATAACGGCGTCTCGAAAGCCTGCCTGCCACAAGATTTCACCTAGTCTGACAGAATTAACTCGGGTATTAGAGACGCCAATCACAGGTTGACCAGCTTGATTAATCCCCCAGAAGGCGCGGTGGCGTTTGGCGTCGTAGTCAAACAGGTCGCCAAAGGCGCTAGCGGGTTGAGCTTGGTTCTGCTTCACCAACCAAGCCGCCGCCACAAAAGCGTCCGTAACACCAGGATGGTCAATGGTTACGCCTGCCAAGGTATTGTGTTGGTCCGGATCAAAAGGGATGAATTCCACTGAATTGGGGCTAATTAGCACCAGTGGCCGATCGGTCAGTAAGGGATTTTCCCCGGTATTACCTGGAACAAATTCTCCAGTGTGTTGACTCAAAACTGGGCCAATCATGGTGTTAGAATCCAAGTATTTAAGCGAGAAAAAACCGCCATTCACGGCGGCGACTGCAGCGGTTTCAGTAATGATTTCGGGGACCTGGTAACGGCTATCGGCATGGATGGTGATTGGCCGACCGCCCATAATCAGCGTTAAAGGAATTTCATCGATCGTGGTTTTGATCAAATGGATAGGTTGATCAAATTGAAACCGCTTGTCCCAATTCGGTAGGGGAGGACCGCCCCATGCCTGGTCAATGATGTCTTCTATGCGAGACTGGCCAAAGCGAGCAATGGCTAACAGATTCTCTGATTCACCTGCAAACCGCTCATCGTTGTCATCCATTGTCAAAGCCGATAAATACCCCCCCTTCTCAATGGCTTCGATGACTCGCTGATCATAATGACCAGCCGGGTAGGTAAAATGACGAATTGGTATTCCCAGTCGGGTTTCTAGGACCTGCTTGGACTCCATCACTTCCCATTCGAGGTCATTATCAGGCAGAGCAGTCAAATCAGGGGGATGGGTGACGCTATGAGCGGCGATGGTAACTAATGGATCCGCCGCCATGTGTCGTAACTGCCACCAGGTCAGCGTCGACCGCCCAACGATATCTCCGTCAACTTTAGCGGTAAAGATTGAAAAGGCCGCTGGGTAGTTGTATTTTCTTAATAACGGATAGACGTAAATGTAATGTCCCTTGTAGCCATCATCGAAGGTTAACAAAATTGGCTTTTCAGGTAATGGGACGCCAGTCCTGAGATGATTCACCAACTGATCAAGGCTGATCGGCGTTAGTTCCTGTTCCTGAATCAACTGAAAATCTGCTTCCAGCTGTTCAGGCGTGACATCAAAAAAGACCTCCGGTTCGGGTAAGATGTCATGATACATAATCACGGGAACCTTAGCTAATCTGGCCTGTTCGTGAAGGGTTGGCCAGGGACTGGGATTAGTATAAGCCAACAACTCCGGCCCCATATCCCATAGCGCTTTTCCTAGCTTTACTTCCGGGATTGTGAGCCAATCAACCAGCGATCGCATGGTCGTGATGACGACATTAGATGAGCCCTCAACCGCCTGCTCTTGATCACAGGGCTGGTTTGAAGGGCTATGGGGGAAAAAGGGGACAGACAAGGCGGGGGCCAGCTTAGAAGCTAATTGAGTACTACTTAGACGCCCATCAGGCGCTGGAGTTGAAATAGGCTGAATCTCTAGTACTCTGATGTAGGCCAAAGCCAAAATTAGGGCGGACAAGCTGGCTCCAAAAATAACCCCTTTGCCTGAGAGATTAACATTACGCAATTCCCTCAGAAAAGAGAAGAACTTATGATTTAAAATCATCGCCCTTGATTGGAGAGAAGGATACTCGGCATGCTTTTATAGATTTCTATGACAGCTAGAAATCTACAATGGGCTTAATAAGAGGCGAATAGCCAGCGATTAAGGCAGGGCTAGATTTTTTTTAAAAGTCGCTTAAGAGCCTGATGCATTTTCAGTATGGAGTCTCTAATAATGCCCCCCATACTGCAATACTGTTCGGTTAACAATTTTTGCCGGTCCTAACGATACAGAAAGACGTTACATGCAACGTCTCTGTGAGCAAATTATCGGGCTTATCCGAACCGTATTGCCCCTTCCCTGATTTCTAGGAGGCTCACCTACCCTTGCCTTGGAAAGCTAATCTGTACACAGCTCTCTACAGCGATTAGGATAGGTCTTCGCCCCTCCCTAAATCCCCATGACTCAGGAAGGAGCGCTTGAACTTTAATGTTGGAGCAGTTTGAGCATTTGAGTGGAGACTGTCAGACAGTCTTCATAGAGGACATCCTGGCCCCAACGCTGGAGCTGCAGACCGAGCAAAAATTCTGCTTTTTGATCGGTTAAGGTGGAAACTTGCTCAGTGCGGCAGGTTTGAGCAGTCCCGCCCGCCTCCATCCGCATACAACCTGTGGTTTCAGAGCAGAGAATAGTGCAGCAGTCGGCCTCCAAATTGGTTGATGTCACCCTTAACCCAGTTAAGTCTCCCAGCACCTCACCCCAGTCAGCGGTCGGGATTGCCGCCAACTCTGCTTCGATTTCCCGGCCATTTGAACCCGTGAAGTAAATCTTCTTAATGTCATAGTCGCCGCCTTCTTCAGTGTAGGCTTTGGGCCGCCATTCTAGACGGCTGGCCATCCATCCCAAAAACATCAAAGCTTGAGCGGCATTGCCCTTCTCATAATCAATGCTGACTCGGTCGATCTCGGTCAGCGCCGCCCGACGCTCAGGCGGATCAAAGGCAGCCGCCGTCAGTTCTTGCCAGGGAGAGAGGCGATGCCAGTTTAGGTCGGCAATAAAGATTCCCGATTCGATCAAGTCCTGCATCTTGAGGAGTTCAGACTCGGCGTCACTGAAAAAGCTGGAGTCAACAATAATACAATTACTCTCACTCGATAGGGTCTGGAAAAGAGGTTGTTCAGGATTAGGGGTTGCCTTCCACCAAACAAACTTGGGCAGATCCGGAATGACTAAGGACGCAACGACGTCCCGCATCCGATCAAGGGCTTCCTTTGTCCCTCGAAAAGTAATGTATTCGCAGCAGATCAAATTACTGCCGCTCATTTTCTGCACCGGGCAATAGGCCGAAACCTGAGCGACTACACCCTTGTCTTCCCCGAGAATGGGACAAAGGGTAATCACCCGACAGGGATTTTGAGCTGAAATTGCTTCCCATAACCCCAAGCCTCTCAGATCTGGATTTGAAATTTCGCGCTTCGCTAGCGGTAACTTTTCATACTCTTGCCGCAAACGATCTAGGGTGTCAGGTCCCATGCGACCCGTCACCCTTAGATCATAAGTAGTTTGGGCCTGACGAACGGCATCTTTGGTTTTGGATCCGTGAACACCGTCAATGGCGCCGTCGTAGAACCCTAACGCAGCCAACAGCTGCTGAAATTCCTCAGGTTCATAAACCACCATGCTGAAAGTAGAGGCTCTAGTGGCCACTGGCGAAGACTTACCGCCATCTGGACTATGCCAGATATCGCGAAGCTCCGCCTCGATCTCATCTAAAGAGATATCTTTGGGTTTCCGGAGAGCAACGATAGGGGTAGTAGTCATAGGTCAAAGGAATAGGGAGTAGGGAGTAGGGAATCAGGAGTCAAGAATCAGGAATTGGCTATCGGTGATTGGCTATTAGCGGGGCGACGTGATTAGCAAGTCTGGTTGTCTGAGGAACAATTAGACTCTAGCTCAAGGTTTAGCGTTTGACCTTAGAAGCAGTTAAGAACCCATTACAAAAGCTTTTCTGATATGCCCAAAGAGCTTTACAGCTATAAGCTACAGTCTTCTCCATCGGCGACCATCTTGATTCAACAGCAACTCAGCTTCGACCGGACCCCAAGTGCCAGCCTCATATAGTGGGATAGTTTCTGGAGGAGCAGGTGGATCCCAAGCTTCGAGGAGAGGGGTGACGACTCGCCAAGACGCTTCGACTTCATCCCCTCGGGTAAATAGGGTTTGATCCCCTAACATACAATCAACCAAAAGACGACTGTAGGCATCTGTGCTAGGTTTACCAAAGGCGGCGTCGTAGCGGAAGTCCATGTCTACCGTGCGAGTTCGTAGAGAGCTACCGGGCGTCTTGACCTCGAACCGCATTGAAATTCCTTCGTCAGGCTGAATGCGTAAAGCCAGCACATTACGGTTGACTTGCTTAGCGGCTGACTGGAACATCATATAAGGCACTTCCCGGAAGTGAATGGAGATCTCTGAGACCTTTTTAGGCATCCGTTTGGCCGTCCGCAGATAGAACGGGACTCCCTTCCAACGCCAGTTGTCGATATTGAGCTTGAGGGCGGCAAAGGTATGGGTGGTCGAGGTGGGACTAGCGCCGTCTTCTTCTCGATAGCCGGGAACCGATTTCCCTTTCATCCATCCGGCTGAGTATTGCCCTCGAATGGCGGATCGCTCTAATCGATCCAGGTCAGCAATGCGAGTCGCTTGCACCACCTTAACCTTCTCGTTGCGAATACTATCCGCATCTAGGGAATTGGGCGGCTCCATTGCAGTGAGGCAAAAAAGCTGCATCAGATGGTTTTGCACCATGTCTCGCAGGGCGCCTGCGGTCTCGTAATAGCCTGCCCGTCCCTCCAGACCGACTGTCTCAGCCACCGTAATCTGCACGTGATCAACAAACTGGCGATTCCAGAGGGGCTCAAAGATGGCGTTGGCGAACCGAAATACCAATAGGTTCTGAACGGTCTCTTTGCCCAAGTAATGGTCAATTCGATAGATCTGTTCTTCCGAACAAACCTTCTGCACGACTTTGTTCAACACTTGAGCTGAGGCTAGGTCTTTGCCAAACGGTTTTTCGATCACTAGGCGATGTTTGCTGGGACTGTCTAGCATCCCGGCGGAGCCCAATTGCTGAGCTGCTTCCCCAAAGAAGCGAGGGGCTACCGACAGATAAAACACTCGGTTGCCCAAGGTGCCGCGTTGTTGATCTAATTCTCCCAAAAATGCTTTCAATTTCTGGTAGCTCTCAGGTTTATCGATATCGCCGGAGCAGTAAAATAGCCCCTTGGCAAAGTCGTTCCAGACTGCGTCGTTACCGATGCCGCCACCGAATTCCTCTATGCCTTCCCGCATGTGCTCACGGAAGAAGTCGTGACTCCAATCACGTC
>JAKSDM010000450.1 GCA_022360135.1 Pseudanabaenales cyanobacterium
ATATATCCGCATCGTTTGGCCTCAGGGTTCAGGAAAAACTCTCAATCCTCTTGTGATCAAAAAAAACGGCTCTGAACAGGATAGAGCCGCTTAGATTAGGGGGTGGAAAGCTTAGACTAACGAATCACTTGACGCATTGGAACTGTGTCAATGGGGCTCATCAAATATAGGCGTAGCAGCTGCCAGCCGATATTCGCAATGTGGGGAATTTGACGAAGGAGCCTCACAACCTTCAGTTGACCAGATTTGCCGATTTCTACAATTTTGGTGTTAGCCGCCGCAGAAATATCCAGACGTTGAACAAACTCAGGATTATCTACGTCTAAAACCACTGGAAATACCCGTGCAGATGAATCGTTGGTCTTACGAATTACATGGATGTCATACTCCCTCGCATCTAAACCAATAGAGGCATAGAAGTCTTTCCGCTGAAGATCATTCAGATACATCGTGGCGAACACTGAGAGCAGGAAGAAGCGGCACCATAGCTTAGCCTTCCAGTCATTCAAAATATCTGGCTGAGACTTCATTACGGCAGAGAAGAAATCGCCATGACGATTTTCATCCTGGCACCAGTTCTCAAAGAAACGGAAGATAGGATAAATGCAATTTTCGGGATGGGATTCTAGATGACGGTAGATGGTGATGTAGCGCCAGTAGCCAATCTTCTCAGAGAGATAGGTTGCGTAGAAGATGAACTTGGGTTTAAAGAAGGTATAATCCTTACTCTTGGTCAAAAAGCCCAAATCCAACTGCAGGTTGAAATCCGACATCGCCTTGTTGAGGAAACCCGCATGACGGGCCTCATCGCGGGACATCAGATTAAAACACTCGGCTAAGACAGGGCTCTTACCCTTAAGCCGACGACCCAACTCCTTATAAAGCAGGAATCCAGAAAATTCAGCTGTGCAGGAGCGTTCCAAAAACTCCACAAATAGCCGCCGAGTCTCACCATCAATATGCTCCCAAGATTGGGCGAATTCCTCATCCCTGACAAAGTGATGGCGGTTATAGTCGGCGCGAAACTCCTCTAAAATAGCCTTCAGTTCCTCTTCATTAACGGAGATGTCCATCTTAGCCATCTCCTCAAAATCTGTGGTGTAGAACCGAGGAGTCAAAATCGTATCGTTGGCTGGAGCCTTGATTCCAGGCCGGATCTCTTCAAACTCAGCCTTCTTCAGAGAATTTTCTTGAGGTTTTTTCAGAGAATCTACCATGAGTCTTTATTACTCGCTTATAATGTTGCGCCCAGACTTAGCAGGAAATTCAAGGTCACCGAATCATCATCTGCGCCTAGGGATTCAATCAGCTGAATCCAATTAACCTTCATAACCACAAAGATAATCAGGGTAATGACGAGGCGCGTTAACCATGAAGCTTAGTGTATCAATGTAAAAGCCCCTAAAGCAGAGTATTAGCTTTAAGAATTGCAACATCAATTTAGATTCAATCCCGCCAAAATCTCTAAAATCCGAAATAACGGCTTTGATAGCGATTCTCACTTGGGTTGAATACATCTCAGTGAAGGCAGGGTATGGAGTATGGAATGTAGTCAAGGCAAATGAAAACTGCTATATATTCTCTTCGTTTTCATTCTCTTCAGTTTCCTCTATGTCGTCCTCTGGTCTCTCTCTCCCTTTTCCACTCATCCCTTGCCATCAACTGTCTAACCTGGGTTTGAACAGCCAAATGGCGCTCGACGCCCTCGTAGGTGTAGCGATTGTAGCCACCCTGGTCAACCAGTTCCTTGAGGTACTGTACTCGATTGTCAGGCGCTGGGTGGCTGGCAAACCAGTTGATGGCGGAGCGCCCCTCAGATTGTTCCTCCAGGGTCACCATCAGATTGTGCAATCCATCGGCGGCGTAGCCTGAAGCGGAAAGCATTTGTGTTCCCAGAATATCCGCTTGCTGTTCCATCTCACGAGAATAGCCGCTGACCAATAGGTTGGTCACAATATTCCCAGCATAAGGAATGAATTGGGTGACGCTGGCGGTGAGGTTACCTTGGGTCGCTATCTGAAACCCATGGGACAGAACTGCATGAGCCATTTCATGGGCCAGAAGTCCCGCTAACTCCGCCTCTGAATGAGTTTCCATAATCGCCCCAGCGTTGATGAAAACCTTTCCGCCTGGCAGAGCAAACGCATTCAGCTGTTCATCCCTGACGACATAGAATTCATAGTCAAATTCATCTCGACCCGCCACCTCAGCCAGCCGTCCCCCGATTTCATTGACGTAGTCCAAGACTTGGGGATTTCTCATCATCGGCAGCTGTTGCTGGGCTTGAGCAGCTGTTTGCTCACCAATGGCCTGTTCTCCCTGAAGCAACATTATGGTGGAGCTGAGAGCTGTCAATGGACCAAATAAACCGCCCGTCAAGGCAAATCCCACGGCTCCAGTAATCACGTTGGCGATCGCATTATCGACCAAACGTCCCCGCATTGCTCTCCGAAATCGCTCCAGATTCTCATCGGCTATCATCGCCATGGCTTCAGCATCGGGGTGAGCTGGATTAAAAATAGTGAACTGGCGAGCAGTGATAGAGGCGTCTAACCACTGTTCACGACTAATTAAGTCATCAACCTGAGCCTTGAGCAAATCCGGCTGACTGGGATAGAGCAGCAGCGCTCGCTGCAAGAGTTCAGTCGCCTCTTCCGGTCGGTCATACTGCCTCAAGAGATCGGCATAGCGAGCATGGCCCGGAACAAACTCAGGATACTGCTCAACCAGTAAGCTCAGGGGAACCAGGGTGCGGGTCTCCAGTCCCAGTTCGATACCGGCTAGAGACTCTCGCCAATAAACCGCCCCTCCGGGAGGGAGTTGTTCCGGATCGGTAATAGGGTCAGGCGGAAGCTCGCTCGCCGCTCCCTGATGCCAAAGTGGATCTTTGGCTTGCCGGTACCAATGCTCAGCGTTCGCCAAATCTCCTGCTAAATAGAAGCGATCAGCTCTGATCAGCAGCTTTTGTCGGGTCCATAATTCAGGGTCCCTAGGAACCTCGTTCGGTAAAGTCAGCTGCTCTTCAGCGGGAGAGTCTGAATTCGATCTATCTGCTTGAGTTTCCTCACCTTCTACTTGAGTCTTCTCACTTGTTACTGCTTCTTGAGGCGTTTCTAAGGTTGTTTCCTCCCCTAGTGTTTCTGAGTTAGGCGCAGCTGCTGCGCCAGCTGATTCAGAACTGACTGAAAGCGGCTCCTCGCTAGCCGTCTCTGCTGCCTCAAGGGAGTCTGATTCAGTTGCTTCTACCAATAATCCTTCCCCCGCAGTGGTCTCCTCTGCCTCAGAAGAAGTCGCTGAATCCTCCTCTAACAGAAGCAGGTCACCCGCTTCTGGGTTTTCTAAATAGAGTTCGCCCTCAATCAGAAGGAGCTCTGCAGAGTCTGTGTGATCATCTTCTAGACTGGGGGACTGATGGGCTCCCTCTGCTGGATCGGAAAGCACCTGCGCATTGGGTAAGACTTCAGTGGGTATCTCAGCTCGGACAGCGATCGCCATGAGTCCCAAACTAAGAGGTAAAGCCCCACTGCAAGCAACCAGCAAGGATCTCCAAACAGAGTTCATATGAATTTCCTCCCAGCTTTCACCGGATAGTTTTCTTGATCAACTAACAGCTCAGCGCTTAACTGGGCTGAAACCACAGGCTAACCTCTATATAACAGAGGTTTCGACCCTAAAGATTAAACCCCGATTAGGTTATGACAAAGCTAAATTAAGTGTTGAATAAAGAGGGATGAGGCGACGGGGTAAGGGAATATTAAGCATTTATACCTTCACTTCACTTTAAGCTGTTGCCGAGTAAAAAGACACAATATAATAATTTTTGTAAAGCTTTTCCAAATCCGTCAGACCTATGAGCTCAGAAACGCTTGAGATAATTAAACCTTGGCTTAACTTCATCCATCCAATCATGATGTTTGGGCTGCTTGGACTCACGTTTTACGGGCTCTATCTAGGCATCCAGAGTCTTCGCACCCGAACAGCCAATAAGGACACTCGCAAGCAGTTAATTAAGGGCAATTTCGGCCTCCGTCACCATCAAATAGGCGCTTTGCTGTTAGCACTCATGGTGATCGGTAATATAAGCGGGATGACAGTAACCTATATTAATAACAATAAGTTGTTTGTTGATGACCATTTGATAGTCGGTCTATGCATGACGGCGTTGATTGCGATCGCAGCCGCCCTTGTCCCTTTTATGCAGCAAGGGAGTAATCTAGTTCGCCAAATTACCCGCCAGACTCACCTCGTGCTAGCAATTGCCTTGGTAGGATTATTTGGCTGGGAAACCTTCACAGGAGTGGAAATCCTCCAGAGAATCATAGATAACTTCTGATATCACAATATATTTTGCGGGACAACTCACATGACTACAACCCAGGGCGACAACACGCTTCTATCGGCTATTTTCAGCTCCAACCTAGCGCCAAATGTTTGGTCCCAGATTGGCTGGACCATTCTTCGTGTCTTTGTTGGCCTGCTCATGATTCATAACGGTTTCAGTAAGTTGGCGGATGTGGAAGGATTTGCTGAAGGAGTTGTCACCTTCATCGGTCTACCTTTCCCAGTCTTCTTTACTTACTGCGCCGCCTACATTGAGATTATCGGCTCAATTCTTTTCGCCTTAGGGCTGTTCACTCGGCCCGCAGCCATTGCTCTATTGAGCACCATGCTGGTGGCCATTTATTTCCATATTAAAGATACTGGCTTCAGTATTCGCCCCTACGAGACGGCCTCCCTGTACGCCCTTTGCTTCCTGTTCTTCCTGATTAATGGCGCCGGACAATTTTCGCCAGATGCTCTGATTGCCAATTATGTCGGAGATTCTGATAGCAAGCAGCAATCCAATCCATCAAGCGCCTCTTAGGAGCGACCCACGAACAGC
>JAKSDM010001285.1 GCA_022360135.1 Pseudanabaenales cyanobacterium
CAGCCATTAGGTCATCCGCCACCATCTGAGCAGCTTCCGCCTCTAGCTCTAACGCTTGCTGTAGTATTTCTTTAACCTGAGTCGTATCACCCCGTAGTTTTTCTAAATCGGCCTGCTCCGCCAAATCCATCGCTTGCTGATGAAGTTCTTGAATCTTGCTCATTGCTCTACAACCCAGGCCAGAGGCTGACTAAATTCAATCACTGAAATGTATGCTGGCGCTAGGCTATCTGTAGGTTTGACTTGCGCCACCTTAAGTGTAACTCTGGTACGAATCTGCCGCCGATTACCCCGCCGAATGCCCGACACTTCCAATCGGGCCGATTTTTGAAAGGGTAGTTCAGCGGATGCCGACGTTTTCCCCAACCAGTAGTCAAAGCCAGTTCCCCGGCGTGACCTTTCAACAACAGTAAAGTCTGTAAGCTGCTGTATTAGAAGCAGGGAAACTCCATAAGCCGCCTGCTCGGTCGTGTATTCCTCATCATTCCAGCAAAGCCGCATTTGGTCAGTGACCTTGGGCCACAAAAGCACAAAGGCTCCTGTAAAATCACCCTCGGCCTCAAGTTCAACACCTGGTTGGTGACCCTGCTCAGTGAAGCAAATTGCACCGGCCTCCGCAAGAGCAGCGCCAAACGCAGGGGTGATTGCGGGTAGACCACGCTGTAGCTCAGAAAGGTCAAGTGTTGGCTTAGATCCCTGTGGCTGTTTCATGTGTTCAGCTTACGCTAACTGTGTGCTCAAAATCCTATCCAATATTGAACGACTCATTCGTATGACCACTCGACCAGTGATTGGGGGCTCTACCACCTTTCCACTATCCCTCAGGCTTGCTCTCCCACTTCTGAAAATCCTCTTCCAGAGTAGATTATTGGTCCCATTAAGGAGGGAGTATATTTCAAACACAATGTCTTCTATCCCTCTTTAGAAAAGGATCTGGGCGTTTAGGGATACAAGAAGACACCTACTTGGGCACAAATAATCAGCGACGATTAGGACTATTTCCTTGATTGGGTGTAAAGTGGGTGTAAGCTAATTTTCGACTCTTGAAACCCTTGTGAATAAGGCATTAATGTTCGATTCGTAATCGAGCGGTCGCGGGTTCAAATCCCGCCATCGGCTTTCAGTAATAGCAAAGGTTTTCGCCCGCATGGCAAGGCTTTCAGCGTTTCTTAGTCGGGAAGACTCAAAAATGCGTTGGGCATTTTTTGGGGTAATTGGGCAGGTTTAGACCCCAGATTGAGATAAGGTTTGAGATAAACTAAAAGGACCTTAGACCTCCATTCTCAGTCAGGAGGCGTCATGAAAACTAACGGTACGCGGCGGCGACGGAAAGCCAAAACTGGTTCCGTCACAATTCGTAGTTCCAATAATCGCCTGCAATTGGTCTTTACCCATCTGGGTAAGCGCCACTTCGTTTCCCTGGGCTTACCGAATACGCCACTCAATATGAAGACGGCTCAGGATATCGCCTTCGAAGTGCAACGGGATATCCAGTACGGCGAGTTCGACCCGACCTACCGAAAATACAAAATGCACTCCCCCACCACGGCGGACCCACTCGGCAAAGCGGCCCAGCAGGGCTCGCGACTGATGGCCCTGTGGGATCACTATGTGGACTATCTCATCCCTGACGCCTCCCCTAAAACTGTCAACGGCACTTACAACCCCGTTAGGGCTCACATTGGTCGATGTAAGACGGATGGGCTCATCGACCCCTTGAAGTTTCGGCAAGAGTTGCTCAAGGTCACCACCCGATCGCAGGCGCGCCGAACCTTGATGCAGCTTTCGGCGGCCTGCAAGTGGGGTATGCAGCATGGGTTAGTGCGAGAGAACCCATTCGAAGGCATGTATCGGGCGCTGGATATGACAAAGCCATCGCCGCCCGTCGCCTATTCGATGGCGGAGCGAGACCGCATCATTGCAAACTTTGAAACGCATCAAGGTAAAGGCATCTCCTACAAACACTATGCGCCCTTTGTCAAATTCCTCTTCTGGACGGGCTGTCGGCCCTGCGAAGCCATTGGAATGCGGTGGGGCAGCGTGCTTGAGGATTGTAGCAAAGTTCACTTCCACGAGAGCATTGTCGAAGTGTCCGGGAAGAAAATGCGGCGCGAAGAGACCAAAACCAGCGTGAAGCGATGGTTCAGCTGCCCAGAACGATTACAAGCGCTGCTTGAGGAAATTCGGCCAGACGAGTTTGAGTCGGAAGATTTAGTGTTTCGGGCGCCCAAGGGAGGCGCAATCAGTGAGAAAAACTTTAATCAGCGGGCCTGGTCGAAGATAGTCGAGCAATTGGGATTGAATGTGAAGGAAGGGGTCAAAATGACGCCTTACAATTGTCGAGACACCTTCATTACCTTGCAGGCGCTGGAAGGACACTCCTCAACGACGATCGCCCGATGGGTCGGCAACTCTTCGAAGGTGATTGAGGAACGGTATTTGGACAAGCTCAAGATGGATGGTCTGCGACCCACAGATGTTTGATGGTTTAGGCTACTTCCTCAAAGGGGACTTGCTATAGAGAAACTGTCTTTGTATTTCTCTCAAGCCCTACCCCAAACCCTGCTTAAATTCTCTAGTACGCATGTATGATTTAAGGGGTCATCTTGTTATGGACTAATACAAGACGTTGCAACAGCTCATTCAACTCATTCGAGGGCAGGATAATCGCCTCGTCGAAGCGTTGCTGGTTGATCTTGCCCAAACTCACCTGGATGACTTCGATACGCTCTGGCGTCCATTGCTCCGGCAATTCGAGACTGAGGATAAATTTTGGGATTGGGTGGTCAAAAAGCGGATTTCAATCTCATCAGACAACTTCGAGAGCTACGCTATTGAATATGAGGGGGTTGCTCAAGGCTTAATCGCCTTAGAAACTCAGTGGCATCGTTCCTGGATTGTCCCAGAGCAGCAACTGGTCTATGTGGAGGCGCTGGCGTCAGCGCCCTGGAATCGAGTGATGATTCAGCAGCCGCCCATGTTCAAGGGTGTTGGAACACTCCTGCTGAATTTTGCCCGTCGGCGCAGTCAGCAACTCGGTTATTCAGGAAGGCTGGGCCTTCATTCACTTCCTGGCGCGAGAAGATTTTACGATATGAAGAACATGATGGAGTATGGTCCAGATCCAGATAGAGACAACTTGGTCTATTTTGAGTACAGTCAGCTAAGAGAACCAGACCGCTAATTCCAGCCATTGGTTAGGAGAATTGTCACCATGCATTTCGATTGGGAAACGTTTACCTACGATGAAGAATGGCTGAGGGAGGCGGTTCGGCAAGAGGAAGAAGCGGGGTGTGATGTCAGCGCTGGCTATGACTGGGGCACTAACCTGGGGGCGGTTATGTCCAATCCAGAAGGTTTCAGCCGCTTTACTCAACTCCGCTCGATGGTGATGCAGGTGTGGAAGCAGCTAGTGGCGGAATGGAATCTGGGCATAGGGTCTGAAGCAGCGGAGACCTGTGGCCAGGAACTGATTATGCAGCGTTTACGCCAACCAGCGCCTGAGGTGCAGGAGAGGCTGATGGCTTTATTGGCAGCTAAGTTATCGATGCCGCAAGGGGAGTGGGCCTTGACGGAGTCGGTTCAGGCTGAAATCAGGTCGATATTGAGCCAGGTGTTGACTCAGGAGGATTGGAAGACTGTTGCGACAAGCGCTAGCGATCGCATCCGCGCTCAGGTGCTAGAGCAAGATCTGGCGGTTGTAGCCAGCCATTCATAGAGAATAACAGAGTGAATTTCTCGATGAAAGCTCCCCTCAACCCAGCCAGATCTAATTTTGGCTCTTGACATATAGATCACTTAATTACGAATCGAGTGGAGATTCCTAATTTTTCAATGGTTTTGAGCTTTTTCAAAAAGCTTTACCCCAAATTTACCCCAATTTTTTGGCCATCTTAGCCCGTTCGGAACAGGGTTGTTTGTCTGGCTAAGAGGGTGTTTTAAAAGTCTTCTAGACGGTGTTAGGCTACCTGAGCCACTCAGAAAGCATTACGGAAGAATAGGGGCATTTGAAGCCCTTCGGAAATTGGCTTAGGTGGCCTACGGCACGCAAGTCACCCCCTTTAAAATATCCTCTAAGGTGATTTCAAAACATCTGAGGGGAGCTTCAACTGGAAAGCCTTCGATTAAGCCAACAATCATGGCCTGGAGTCAACCACCCTGACTATCTGGTTCAGATTTCCGCTCGCCATCAGCATGACTCATTTTACAGTCAGACTTCTAGCTTATACCCAGCACGGGTTCAGCATAAGGTTGAAAACCTAAGTTAATATGAGGCTGAATACCGTCTACATCTTTAGGGCTGCGAGTGGTAATTGTCGATAATCTTCTTTCCATGGAGTGCGATAAGCGTTGCTCCCGATCAGACCCATGGCTAATAAACGAGAAACCCAATCATCTCCCTCTGGAAAAGCAAAGTCAGCAAACAAAGCTAGAGTAAGGTTTATCTTTGAACCGGATCGGAGTTCGCCAAACGGGGTGACCTTCTCTTGGCTGCTGCACAAAACCTATAAAGGGAAGGAAAAAGCGGCGACGGCCACCCGTGCTTTTTGGCTGCCGTTCGCCTATCGGGATAGCGGGGACTATTCAGAGGCAGAGCTGCGAGAGTTGGCGCAGCAATCTATTTGGAAAATGGAGGAACAGATTCAGCATTTGCGGGAGGCGTTTGGGCTCGAAACGTCCGCCCGCCCCGTGGCTTCTGCTCTGCCTGATCAGACTGCGCCTTTAGATGAGGTAACTGTAACTGGGGCAACGATAGAGGCGATACCTTCCGCGTTAACGCCAGCAGTTGAGAATGTCCAAACACAACCCTTGAATGTTTCTACTGAGGAGGATCTGCTAGCGGAGTTTGCAGATGTGGTGTGAGGGGAGGGTGTAGGTGGTGGCGGAGTCAACTCATCCAAATCAAGAAGTTGAATCCAGCGCTGTGGAGCCACGGGAGCCTGAGACGGAAAAGGGGCGGTTGGCGAGAGAGCAGTATCTTTCTGCAGCCAGGGCTGTTTTGGGTGACGCCAAGCTGAGTTACGCCAATCTCTTTGAGCGCTATTTGGGAAATGCTTCAGAAACACAACAAGCTGCTCAGTCGCTTGACCAAGCAATAGCAAGGGCGGCTCTGATGGCGAGTAACACGCCTCGAATGGTGATTCAGTTACTAGCTCAAGGACCTTTTACCCAGCGCCAAACTTACAACCTGTCGCCGGAAGAGAAGCAGGCTGCTCTGCCTAAGTTATTGCAGTATGCGCAGGCGACGGTGGAAGGGGTTCAACAGCAGCGGTTTGTGGACTATGCCAATGTGGTGACGGGTAAGGTTTGGAATTACCCAGATCTGTATCGGGCGCATATTGGGAGTGACCTGGCGGCGATTCAGTTGGATCAGAAGGTGGCGGCGGCGGCGTTGCAGGCGGGGGAGTCAGCAGAGTCGGTTGCAGCGTTGCTGCAGCAGGGGCCTTATGGGCGGTTTCAGCGGGATGTAAAGCAGGTGAAGTCTGGGATGATTGAGCAGTATGCTAGGGGGACGGTGGCTCAGGTTCAGGAGATTCAGGCGTTGCGTCCGGTTGGGGTGGAGAAATTGCAGAAACGCTCTCAAGATATGGAGCGCTGATGAGCGATTTGTGGCAAGGGGCTGACCACTTGGGGCGAATATCAAGTAAAAGCGATTTCTGAAGGCTTTTCCTGCCATCGAGATCCCTAACCTGCAAGGTAGATGCGAAGAGGTACTGCGATCTCTCTGACTATTTGGAACCAGAAAGAGGGATAGGGCAACACATATCGAGTAACAAGATCCAACAAGGGGTAATGGGTAGTGCAGTGCAATGCCGTTGAATGTTGGGTTTCACACTTCAACCCAACAGATCTACAGGTGAGCTAACCTGGATAGCTTTGAACCAATGGCAAGTGTGCTGGGCTCACCTGAAACGAGACCTCACTGCGATAGCCGAACGCAGTGGGGTTTCTAAAGAATTGGCGAAGCACTGCTAGGTCGTCAACGACGGTTGTTTCGGTGGTGGCGTCGGGTGCGAGACGGAACCCTCTCCCGTGAGGCGTTGATTGACCGAGTAATCATCTGCGAACTGGCTTCAAAGCCGAGCTAGAGGCGGCAACCTCCTTACCTATCGCCAAAGGTGAGAAAACCCCGTTGGCTAAAACAGTGCGCACCTGTCGACAATTGTTGAAGGTAGAGCCTGTTCTATGGACTTTTGTCTACATCCCAGGCGTAGAGCCTACCAATAATGCTGCGGAATGAGCATTGCGACTCGCCGTCATTTGGCGACGCACTAGTTTTGGTTCCCAATGGCAATCCAGTAGTGAGTTTGTGGCTCGGATGCTAACGGTGACGACCTCATTGAAGGCGCAGCATAGAAATATCCTCGATTTTCTGACTTCAGTCTGCCATGCGGCTCGATTGGGTTAGCTTCCTCTGTCGTTGATTCCTCAAGCTTCTTTCCCAAACATTTCAATAATTGGTGGCAGCTTAGAAGACTTTATGAGGGACGGATACCGCTTGATAAGGGGCAACGGCATGGTCCGGCGCATCTGATCATCGGACACAATCCTGCCAATGGCAAGTTCTGGGCCGTTGGGAGTGATGAAAAGACAACCTTACTGACGTTTCGAGAATCCGGATTAAGTTTCGATATCGAGGAAAATTTCTTAGACGACTAATCCAATGTTGGCATGTTCTTTGCCAAGAAAGTTGTTGACTGGCATACTATGAATATAATAATAGCCCTGCTAACGTCATAATACCCAATTTAGAGAGCTTTCAGCTTACCTCAGACCAGTATCGTTGGATGGACCCACGTTGGTCCGAAGCAATAGCTTGGCTGGGAATGGGTAAAAACTGCTCTAATCCAAGGATGGAAGCTAATTCAACACGTTCGCTTGTTGGGCAATAATGACCCTGATCTGGCAATGGAGTCACGCAAACTACATGAAATCCTTTTCTAGCAGCTTGAATTCAAAGTGCAAACGTACCAGCATGCTGTTGGGTAGTTTTGTCAGTCAACTAGGGTAGTTATCATCAAACACTAAACCCCCAACTAACATTAAGTTGTATTTGCGTCACTGGTATCAATTGGTATCAGCAATTATAAATTCAAGTAGTTAAGATGTATTATTCCTGATGGCAGGTGTCGCCTCTTCCAGCATGAAGTCAATCAAATGTTGCCAAGAATCAAACAGTAGATACTTGGTGAGGGTTTGAATGTCCTGAAAGAATCCCTTACGAGTCCCTCGCTTTTCTCGAATGCGCTGATAGGCCGTGTCAACCA
>JAKSDM010000129.1 GCA_022360135.1 Pseudanabaenales cyanobacterium
TAATTCCAAGCCTTTTCCGCCTCAAACGTCAGGTTCGTTTCTACACCTCGGAAGTTGACTCCACCAGGTCTATAGCCCCTAGCAATGCTGCCGTAAGCCATCAGATTCGGGTTAAATCGATATTCCGCCACAAATCGAGGCAACCAGATATCAGTGTCTTGCTCAACATCATTGGCGGAAAATGTCGTCAACGTTGGGCCGTCGGTTGGGGTGAATGTGCTCTCTAGACTCTCTAGCGTACCGTCAAAAGATTCAAACCGTATGCCTGTGGTTAATGTCAACGGAGTCACTGGACGATAACTAACTTGGGCAAAACCAGCCAAGATTTTTTCGTCCACTTCACCCTCATTTAGATCGGAGCCTTCAGGAAACCCAATGGAGGCGGCATCAGCGCCAAATATAAATCCATCATTTTCATTGGAGAACTGACTAGATTCAAAATAGCCGCCAATCAGCCATTCAAAGCGCTCTGCATCTTCTGGCGACTGGAGGCGGAATTCTTGACTCCAAACCGTTGATTCAAAGTCATTGATATTCACGATGATATCTAGGGGACTGCCGTCAGCGTCAGAGCGTTGCTGGCTACGCGAAAATCGACGAGCTGTGATTGAAGTCGCCCGAAAATTTGGGTTTGTGTAAGCAATTCTTAGCGCTTGAGTATTGGAATTCCGCTCAAACGAGTTATCAACATCCTGTTCTATGTCAAAAGCATCGGAGGGATCGAAATCACTCACAACAACCAGGTTTGTGCCATTTTCCAAATCTTCAACAAAAGTATTAAACGAGATCTCCCACTGATCTGAGGGGGTCCACAGCATTTGCGCTCTGCCATTGAGGTTTTCTCGTTCATCTACATCTTCATCTAGAAATGAGTTTTCGATATAACCGTCTCGGGAGGAAAAAGCGCCAGATAGTCGAAAGAACAACTCCTCCTCTACAATTGGGCCGCTCACTCCCAGCCGAATATCTGCGGCGTCAAAGCCGCCGTAACTGGCGGCGGCGTCAAATTCAAATAGATTAGTGGGTCTGCGGGTAGTGATGTTGACCACGCCAGATAGTGCATTTCTACCATAGAGAGTACTTTGTGGCCCTCGCAGGACTTCAACCTGGGCAATATCAGGTAAATCTGTGGTGACAAAACCGATGCGATCGTAGGGAACACCGTCGATATAAAAAGCAGCGGCTTCTCGAGCGAGAAAATTGAAGTTACCTAAGCCTCGAATAGCGTAGTAAGGACTAGAGGAGCCTTCTCCACTAAAGATTACAAAGTTGGGAATATTACCGGCAATATCTTCAAAGGAAGTAATGTCTGCATCTTCAATTTCTGGTTCCGTTAACACCGTCAGACTGATAGCAACATCTTGCGCCTCTTCTGGTGTTTTTTCAGCAGTGACAACGACCCGAAACGAATCATCTTCTGTTGCTACTGAGTCGATCTCAGATCCAGGGATGACACTCAAGGTTAAGCCTTGGGCGTCTGAGCTAATATTGGCCAGAGGCGCTGCATCTGAGCCCGTTATCACGATTTGGACGCGGTTCTCTGGCAGATTCGTGACTGAGATTAAGGCAATGCCATCGGCTGGACTAAATGCTTCAAACTGATCCTCCTCCGGCAGCTCCAACACCGCGTTAGGAATCTCCGCAATCAGGGCGTCGCCTATCACGGTCGTAGTTGGGGTCGCTGGCTTACCTTCAGCAGTTTCTAGCACCACCTGCAAACCTGCCTCAGTGGTTTCCAAACGCACGCCTGTGATTTGTACAAGCGACGTGTCGATTTGAGCAATCCGTTCTATAACATGATTAGCAGTTTGGTTAAATTTACTCTCCTGACCCTGATCGAATGACGAATGACGGCTAACGAAGGACGGCTGATCAGTGACCCATGGCTGTTCTCTCTTCTCATGCGCCCCCGCTGGCAAAGCCGCCCCATAGATCCCACTGCTCAAAATTCCAAACACTAGCGCCAACGGAAACATTACCCAAAGCTTAATCGTGACCATACCTACTCTCACACCTGTTAAAGAATCCATCAGTTAAGAAGAATTCTCATCTTAGTGAGCTGAGTATAGGGAACCTAAATCCGCCAAATCCACCCCGAAACCGCACTATCACCCCAAAAGCGAATTTCTGCGGTTTTTTCCGCCTAGACACTCGCTAGGCGTAATGCCCAATTGTCGCTTAAACGCCGCTGCAAACTGAGCCGGGTTTACATAGCCCACGATATTCGCCACCTCGGCCACAGTGCGTTCTGATTCCCGTAGCAGCCGTTCGGCCTGCCGCATGCGCTGCTGAGTCAAATAGACAAACGGCGTGACGCCAAACACCGCTTTGAACCCCTTTTGCAGGGTGCGATCGCTCAGCCCCACCTGCCGGGCTAAATCAATTTGGATCGGGGGATGCTCCAGGTGCGATCGCAAAATCTCTGCCGCGTAGTGAATCCGTGCGATTGTATCCGGCTTTAAGACAGTCGTTGGCGAGGCGGTTCCCTGACCAGTGACTGCTTCCAGTTGCAGCGCCATCAGTTCAAGTATCTTGCCTTGCAAATACAACCGTTTGATCGCCCCCATAAACGGGCAGTCAATAATTTGCTTGACTATTGAGCGCATCGCCTCAGTCGTCTTGGGTGAAAACATTTGCTGCCATTGATCCTGACCCGGCGTCAGCAGTTGCAACTCAGCGGGAGCATCCTCCGTTCGCACACCAAAAAACTGCACCAGCAGCTGCGGCTGCATATGAATATTGACGCCAACCTGGCGCTGCAACTCAGGAAAAAAAGAGGTCCAGGGCCGTTGGACGCCACTGCTGCCAATGTAT
Organism: Pseudanabaenales cyanobacterium; assembly: GCA_022360135.1. Classification (GTDB taxonomy): domain Bacteria; phylum Cyanobacteriota; class Cyanobacteriia; order Phormidesmidales; family Phormidesmidaceae; genus JAKSDM01. Next base: position 2,815 of record JAKSDM010000129.1, read on the forward strand.
CCCCAATTGGGGTCTAGACGAGGACAACCCACGCCATCCACAATGCCTGACAAGTGAACCGCAAACTGCACCGGATGCTGATTTTCCGGCATTCGTATCGTCACGTCGCGGAAAGTGCAGTTAAAAATGAGCAGTTCCACTCCCGGTTGTAACTGAATCACCCGATGATGGCCGCTGCCCACTTGCGGCGGCAGGGTGTAGAGGGTTTCCAGGCGATCGATTGAGGTTACGGGTGGAGACTGCTGGGCAGCTTCAGCCCAGAGGGCGCAGGCTTCTTGCCAGGTCAGATCAAGGCTCATAAAGGAGGAGAGGGTATTTTGATTATTTTAGTAGGCTATTAAGATTGTCTCAAAGCAGTTTGCTGAGAATAGAGGCGTTCAGCTTGACACAACCAATGCAATGAGATCTCAATAGCATCGTCTAATGAGATTAAAAAAAACCAAGTACACTCTATCTATTGAAAATTTTTCCTAATAGTATTGAGTAATATACGAAGGGAATTGAAATTTTTCCTAATAGTATCGAGTAATACACTGAAGGAATCAGAGCTAATTTACCCTGCCTAACTCTTCAAACCCCCTTTTCTAAAGGGGAGAATTCGAATTGATTTTTTTATCTGCATCCACAAAGGCAATATATCTTAATACATAGCCTTATTGACAAATAATGTCATTTAAATCAAGCTAATGTTATTACGACATTGTGACCCCGATTCCTAATTTGAAGCCGCGATCGCCGATGGTGGGTTAGAAAACGCTACAGAGAGTTTGGAAACACCCAATTTTCAACAGGAGAATGATATGGCAGGTACGACTGGAGAGCGTCCCTTAGGGGATATTGTGACTAGTGCAGAGTTTTGGCTACTGCACATTGTGAATTTTCCGGCTGTGTTTATCTCGGGGTGGCTGTTTGTTAGCTCAGGGCTTGCCTATGATACATTTGGCACGCCTCGCCCTGATCAATATTTCGCGCCTAGTCTGCAGAACTCCCCCATCGTGACAGATCGATATCAGGCGAAGCAACAACTTGATCAGTATTTCCAGCAGCAACCTGAACGTTCAGCACCGTCGCTAAAGTAAGTAACCAGGAGACTTCAAGCAAATGACAACAAACATCCCAACCCGGCCCACTCAATCAGAAGTAGAGTATCCCATTTACACAATCCGGTGGTTGGCCATCCATGCCTTGGGCGTTCCCACGGTTTGGTTTTTAGGCGCCATCACCGCGATGCAGTTTATCACTCGTGAAGGTCAACTGCCTGTTCGCATTGAAATCTTGGGAATTGATCCGCGTGTGTCACTGGTAATACTACCCTTGATTGTCTCCGTTGTTTGGAATGTGATCAATTTTGGCAAACCAACTGTGCAAGAAATTCAGAGGGTCTTGAATCGCTAAAACAAA
>JAKSDM010000765.1 GCA_022360135.1 Pseudanabaenales cyanobacterium
GAATTGAGTATCTTGACGACTGATGCGAAAGACGTCAATTACTCGATTGAGTATGCGGTTGAGGTCAGTCGGCTTCAAGTTCAGGGTCACCTGTCCCAACCGTGAGAATTTCAACAGCACATCGATCAAGCCCTCCATGCGACGGCTGAGTTTGATTAAAGTGTTTAGGCGATCGACCCCAATCTCATCCAGCGCCTCTGCATAGTCTTCCAGCAAAAATGTTGAGTAGTTGTAGATGCCGCGTAGAGGCTCCTTCAAGTCATGAGAAGCAGCATAGGCAAAGGAGGCTAGTTCCTGGTTGCTGCGCTCTAATTCCAAGTTGATCTTGGCTAACTCATCCGCCTTACTCAAGACGATACCCACGATCGCATTTCTGAAATTAATGGCGCTTTCAACTTCGTAGGGTTTCCAGGGCTGTGACGTCAGTTGCACCGTCTGTCGCCATTGTTCGAAGGAGGCTCGGGGACAGAGGCTGTGGCCATCGGGTCCAACTTGGACAGCGTCATCGGGATTGCCCGCCCAGTTAACCGTTTGGAGCACTTCAGGCCGAAACCAGAGCACATAGTAGCGTCGAACCCTAGAAATCCTTAACAATAGCAGGCCGCTCGCAGTCTGTTTAAAGGCTTTAGCCGCTGGATAGCGCTTGGGCAACGAATCGGTGCAAAACAGGGTGTCACTGACCTGACTATCTACCCATTTAAGTAAAATCTGGATTTCTGCAATCGTTGGCGTCGCGCCGACCAGAGTGATTTCGTCGCCGAGACAGAGAGCCGCTCCTGCCGCCCCCACCAGCTCCAATAAACCGGGTTCAGGCTTGACCAGCGCTTCTGTGAGGGTCTCTGCCTGGGAAATGGAGGCCATCACCTCAGACTGCAGGGACTGCAGTTTGGTCTTATCGTCGAGTTCTTGGTGAATGATCTTTTTCGCTAATTCCAGTGACACGATTTGACCCAAAAATTCGCAAGCCGTCCGCACTTCGTAAGCCAGGAACTTCGGGGTTTGATGATGACCAGAAATCAGTCCCCAGAGTTGCTGATCTTGCATCAGCGGAATCACCAGGAGAGCCGTCACGCCCATATTGACGTGGTATGCGACGCAACAGGGGTCAATGCTCCTGAGGATGGATAAGCTTAAGTCGAGAGGTTGCCGGGTGAATGGATTCTGAACCGGAATTAGCGGGGCGGGTGGGGCCGTCAAATCGGGGATAAATTGAAGCGAGCAGCGCTGGTATAGGTCTCTAGCCGATTGGGGAATGTCAGTGGCGGGATAGTGCAGTCCCAAATAGGGGGATAATTCCGATTGTTTAGCCTCAGCTATCACAGAACCCGCTCCCTGGGAGTCAAATTGATAAACCATGACCCGGTCAAAGCCAATGATTTTCCGAACCTCCTGAGCCACTCGCTGGAAGAAATCGATCAGGCTCGATTCCCGTTGCATTTTGGCGATCGCCCCTTTCAATAAGGCGTGAAAGCTCAAAAAACTGACATCAGCTGAGCCGCCATCTTGGCAGGCGATCGGTTCTAGCTCCAGAATGACAGCCCCGTCTATTCGATGGGCCACCCCCTCAAACTGCTTTGTCCCTGCGGCGGTGGTCACTGCCAGCTGAAAAGGATAGGCGCGGTCAAACACTTCGACCAAACACTGCTGAATGGCCTCAATTTGCTGGGGACTGATGAGGAGGCTGAGGGGTTGGTCGAGCAAATCCTGAGGGTGAATGCCCAGGTGCTCCTGAGTGTTATTGCTAACTTGCAGGATAGTGAGAGCAGATTCACTGAGCGCCAGCAGCACACCGTGAGGTTGGATTGAACCGGGTGTATGGATGGGGCGATCGGGCTCAATAATGTTCTTCATCCTCCGTTTGCACGTCTGCTAGCGGCGTGCCTTCAATACAAGCGCCATGCAACAATGCCCCATCCCAGGTTGTTTGATCCATGTGGGCGCAGAGAAGACTAGCGGCGGTCAAGTTGGCCCCCCGCAGCACAGCGCCGCTAAGATTGGCCTCCTCCAGATCAGCTTGGGACAGGTCAGCGCCGGATAGGTTAGCATTGCTGAAGTCAGTCTTTTGTAGGATCGTTCTGGTTAGATTAGCCCCGCGTAAATCGGCGCCGCGAAAGTCAATCGCGCTCAGGTCCAAATGGCTAAGCATCACGCCGGCCAGAAAGGCGCCAGCAAAGCTCGCCTGAGAAAGGTCGGCGTCCAATAGGATCGCTCCCCGCAGATCTGCATTCCGACAGTCTGACTGCCGTAGATCAGCGCCCACCAGATTAGCGCCCTGAAGGTTGGCCCGCAAAATCGCCCGCTGTAAATTGGCTCCGGTTAAGGTTGCTCCCCTTAAAATGGCTTGGGATAAGTCGGCGTCAGCTAACTGGGCCCCGGCTAAATCAACTCCAGCAAGCTGGGCATGAGCCAGCGCCTTGACTCTACCGCTGTGGATCGCCGCCAGATCCAGGGTAGGCGAATTGCTCATCGAACCACCCCCGACCTCGATTGACTCGTCTCTGAGGAGCCGTCCAGCCAGACGGTGGGTAATTGACTGGGACGTTCTGGTAATTTCGTCAGGCCAATTTCAGCTAGACGAACCACCGTGCTCAAAGCGTCAACCAAGGCTGGATCGAAACGCGCACCGCTGAATTCTTGACAGTTTTCCAAAGCTGCTCCCAAACTGAGAGCTGGGCGATCGCCTCTGGCCTGAGTCAGTTCTTGAAAATAAGCTACGAGGCCTAAAATCCGAGACTCCAGTGGAATTTCCTCTGCCTTCAAACCCTCTGGTTTACCGCTGCCATCCCAATGCTCTAACTGGTTCAAAACAATTTCACTGACCCCCGCTAGTTCTGGCATAGAGGAAAGCAGTTGGGCTCCCAGCAATGCTCGATCGCGCCAGAAGACGAGGCTGGCTTTGTCTAGCTGCGCAGACGTTTGGCTGAAGACCTCGAGCGGCGCCTCAGCTAAACCGATACGAAACAGCAGCCCTGCTAGCCGCAGCCGTCTAAGTTTCAAGGTGGGTAAGTCCAGAAGTTGACCCAACGTTTCCGCCAGCGCTGATACTTGTAGAGACGCGACCGGATTTGACGCATCTCGCTCATCCACCCGTTGGGCCATGCGCAGAAACGCCTGTAGCTTATTGGCGGCCAAGTTGCGATTGAGCCGCAGCGCCTGACCTTCCAACTCCCGCAGTTCGCGGGTCTGGCGACTGACCGTCACCAGCTGTTGCTGGCTGCTCTGGAGGTAATTCACAATCCGAGAAACCACACCGCTAAGATCCGCCGGAACTGGGCTGAGCGCCGCCCTGATTTGCCGATGTTGCTGCAGCAGCTGACCAGCCAGCAACTCATTATAGGGATGTAGCCGCTGGATCAAAATCTCCGCCGTCTTCTCTACCAGAGGCCGTTCAAAGGTCCAGAGACCATAAAATTTACGCTCAACGTCCGCCGCTGGTTTGCTGTCTGCATGATAATCTTCAGCAGAGAGTTCCTGACAGAGCACCATCGCTGCATAGTCAGGCGCTAAGATAATCAGGTTCCATTCCTTGACTAGACTGTCAGCGCTGTCTAGCTCAATCAGCGAGACGTTGTCTAACTGGCCAGTTTTGTGGTCAGCAAAGCCGCTCTCAGATATGGCTGCGATCGCCACATGGCTGCAAGATTGGGCGATCTCAAAATAGCGGTCGGCCTCCTGCAAGTACCATTTACTCCGTTGGAACGTTACCAGCGCTAGCGGGCGTTGCGCTTGAGACGAACGATGATTTTGTAGGATGTGATCTTCCAAAGCGTGGCAGAGCGCGACCAGCGTATTTTTGAAATAGACGCCATAGCTGGGAGGGAGTTGACCGCTGGGCAGCGCTGCCTTGAGCTGATTAAGGGTGGACTCCAATTGCATGTGGGATTGATTAGATTTTTCTAATTAAATTCCATAATTTCATACTTTTCTAGGATCGGGAGCTGATTGAGGGATGACTGTAATAATCTGTCCTGGCGCACATGAGCCAAAATTCACAGAAAGCTGCTGGCAGTCCCTGGTCCAGCAGCAGCCTGATCTGGATCAGGCGTTAGTCTTCCCCAGCCATACGCAGCCAGCCTTTTCAGCATTTCACCTGCTTCATTTTTTACAACAGCGGCTAATCTCCCAAAGTAACCCCACGCCTGGCGCCGCCGCCCCTTTAACATTCCTCAGCTTTAGCGCTGGCGTAGTGGGTGCGATCGGGGCCGCCTTGACGTGGCGGCAATGGGGTGGTCAGGTTCAAGCATTGATCGCCCTTGATGGCTGGGGAGTCCCCTTACTCGGCGATTTCCCCATCCATCGAGCCAGCCACGACGCATTTACTCACTGGAGTTCGGCCTTACTGGGAGCGGGTCAAGATAGCTTCTATGCTGACCCGCCAGTCGCTCATCTAGACCTGTGGCGATCGCCCCATACAGTTTCTGGGTGGTGGGTTCGAAAAACCGGCAATGGGGATGATGTCCGGTCGTTAACTACCGCTGCAGTATTTCTTGCAACCCTATTAACGCAATACGAAACCCCATTTCAGCTTTCTCCGACGGGATGGAATGAGAAACGGAGACAAAAGCTCCATTCATAGTCGTCTGAGAAGGTTTCTTCTGTGGGGGTTCTTAAGTCAGCACAGGAGCCCATTCTGAGAAGATTCTCACCCTATCAATATAAAAATAATGGGTTGACCGATCAGCATCCAAATCAATCTTGCTTCACTATTAGAGAGGAATGGGTATACAAATCAGATGAAAAACTATGCCACTTTTTTCCTTCTCCGGGACACGACCGACAAACTTGGGCGTCAAGGATGGTAAGTTCGCCCCCTGCCCTAGCACGCCTAATTGCGTCTGCAGCCAAGATCCAGATGAGGCGCACCAAATTGCTCCGTTAACTTATAGCGGGAAACCTGAAGCCGCTATCGCTAAGCTCAAAGACATCATCCAGAGCCTGGAACGCGCCCAAATCATTACAGAAACAAATGACTATCTTTATGCAGAATTTACTAGCAGGCTGATGGGATTTGTCGATGATGTTGAGTTCTATGTGGACTCCGCCGCCCAGGTAATTCATGTGCGGGCTGCGGCCCGTCTCGGACAATCCGATTTAGGCGTTAACCGCAAACGGTTAGAGACCATTCGGGCGCAGCTTAATCAATAGCCTTAGGCAGATAAGGCAGGATGTGGGGTGTAGGGTGGAATGGCACTGAAATAAGAGTTTATAAATCGCTAAAAGCCCTGATATTCTGTAGGGTGGGCATTGCCCACATGGCTTATTTCAGTGCCATTCGTCTCTA
>JAKSDM010001058.1 GCA_022360135.1 Pseudanabaenales cyanobacterium
CGAAAAGTAAAACCCGTCACGAGATCTTACGCCTACTTTAATGACAATAAATTGCATTAATATTAATTTACCTGCGAGAATCTGATTCAGGGTTTTGGGGACACAACATTGAAGTAGGGTAGAGTTAACCGATGGTAAACAGAGTTTTTGTATTGCGCTCTAAGATGATATTTTCTGATCTCGGCTCCGCCATTCACGGGGTATGCCAAGCCTGGTGCGAGGAGCAGGGCTATAGCGATCCCTTTTGTCGCAATGGTGAATGGTGGGCGTTTGATGTCATGCTGTAGCTTGCTTCTAACTCAGAATGGCAATCAACCCTTTTCAAACGTCCTTTTAACCAGACCATTCTTTGGGACTTGCGTCCGCCACGGGTGGTCGCAGCGCTAGTGGTAGGCTCAGCCTTGGGTATGGCGGGGGCGCTGCTCCAGGGAATGTTGCGTAATCGTTCCCCATGGCGGGCGCCTGTTGGTGGGAACAGATTACCGCTCAGGATTCCCCAACCACTGTCACCGTAATCGAGGCGGAAGATATAGACCAATTATTGATTCGTGACATCCGAGATCTTGTCCGCTATGAGCCAGGGGTCTCAGTGCGCAACAACTTGCAGTTTGGTCTACAGGATTTCAACATCCGAGGGATTGATAGTAATCGAGTCCTGATTCAGGTTGATGGCATTCGTTTACCGTCTGCTTTCCAGTTCGGCGACCCTGTGGTAGTCGGTCAGGGATTTAATCTGGGTAGAGACTTTTTCGATCCAGAAATTCTGCAATCCGCTGAGATTATTCGCGGGCCTGCCTCTACCCTGTATGGCAGCGACGCCTTGGGCGGGGCGGTCTCCTTTTTCACGCTGGAGCCAAGTCAACTACTGGATGCAGTCGGTCGTAATTCTTTCAGCTACGCCGATGTGCGATTTTTGGATGAGAATGATCCGCTTTTTGAAAAACGACGCGATCGCTTTTCACAAGCTGGTTTTAATGTCAGGGCCGGACTGACGTTGCGATTCTAGTAACTGTTCAATCAGGAAACATCATTGCCCAATTCAGCTGTACCTGCCGAGACTAACCCAGCAAAACAGTCGATTGAGAAGTCGCAAGAATCGTGGCGTTGACATCCCTTACCGCCGATATCGTACGAGGCGGAATAATGCTTCTTTGCCGCCAAAACCTAAGCGCCCTCACAAATTCCTCACAACAAAAAACTATTGTTGGCGTATAACTTAAACTGGGAGAAATTTAACCCCAAAATCGGCTGAATCCATTGTGGGTTCGAACCATTTCCCAGTAAGGCTTCCTGCCTTAAAATATACGCCTAATGAGACTCTACGACAACCCAAGCTCAGAATATAGATTAGAAGAATAGGTAATGACAACATCGTCAACAATTGAGGCCCAATTGGCTTCTGCTTCAGATAATACTTCTCAATTGGAGCACTGGCTGGAAGAATACAGTGAAATTGTCACTATCCTTCCTGTATTGACCGGGCTGCTAGTCACAACTCGACTGCAGTTGCGGGGGGGCAATGCCCTGTTGGCAAATATTGCCATCGCAGCGATTACTCGGCAAGTCATCTTACAACTCAAAAAGCAGGTCAGCCACCCTATCCCACCCCCTGCCAAGGCTGATGTAGCTACCGCCGTCGAAGCCCCTGCCGTCGCCTCTAATGGTGAGGACTACACCATCGTTCATTCAGTTCCCGGACGAATCCGCCTGCAGATTCCACGGCTGCAGAGCGACGCTCTTTACACTAAACGCCTGGAAAAGCTCCTGCTCATAGAAGACAATGTCTTAGGCGTCCGCATCAACCGGCCCGCCAGCTCTCTAGTCATTCATTACAACAGTGCGAACCTGACTGAATTGGACTTGGGCATGCGGTTGCTGAACCTGCTAGAGCGAGCGGAACAAATAGAAATGGAATCATAAACTTTTACCTTTAACGCTTCACCCTTAGCCAAGTTCTATGCCCCCAGCAATCCTCCAACATCAATGGAACGAATGGAACGGAAGTCCCACAGCTCATTTCATCCCTGCTCAAAGCGCCTGCTGGCATATGCAGCATCAGCTTCCTGGTCGGGTGCGGGTGTGGGCGCCAAAGCTAGCTACCCATGCTTGTTATGGCGCTTGGCTACAGTCTGCTTTGGTCGAATTGCCTGCAGTAACATACGTTCGCATTAATCGGGCGGCGAGTTCTGTGGTGATCCAATACCATCCAGCCGCCGTGGCTGAGGTTCAGACTAAACTGGCGGCGGTTTTGGTGGAACTGAACGGGGCGTCTGTTCGGGATCAAGCGACCCAACCAGAGGGGCTTGGGCCAACGCCAGAGCGCTTGGCGCTGACGAACGGTAATGGCCGCCTCTCAGTAGCGGCGTCTAGCCAAGCGGGGCATTGGGCAGGGTTGCGGCTGCCTGTGTTGGCCTCCGCCCTGGCTGGGGCCAGCCAATTTCCTCGTCTTCAGATAGTGCGCCCGCTCGCGGTTGTGACTTTGGCAATGGCTATATTTCCTATTGCTCGGCGGGCTTTTCAGAGTATTTGGCAAGAGCGACGGTTGAACATTGATTGCCTCGACTTACTGGCGGTGAGTTTGAGTTCTTGGCAGGGCAAATTGTTGACCCCGGCGTTGGTGATTACTCTGCATGAGTTGGGTGACGGCATTCGAAACCAAACGGCTCGCGCCACTGAGGTGCGTTCGTCTACCCTGGCGGATACGATTGGCCGCTTTGCCTGGGTGCGGCGGATCGGCGGCGAACTGCGTCAGATCCCTAGCGATCAGGTCCAGGTAGGTGACATTGTGGTGGTGCATCCTGGGGAGCAAATTCCAGTCGATGGTTCCGTGCTCAGCGGTGAAGCGACAGTTGACCAGCAAGGGCTGACGGGAGAGGCCATGCCTATCGTGGCTCAGCCTGACAGCTATGTCTTTGCTTCGACGTTAGTCCAGTCGGGGCAGCTGACTCTGCGGGCGGAACGAATTGGCGACAATACTCGGGCGGCGGCAGGACTCAGGCTATTGCAGCATGCCCCCGTCTACGACACGCGCATGGCTAACTACACGGAAAAAGTGGCTGGCCGACTGATAGCGCCTTCGCTGCTATTGGCGACCATTGTGCTCGGGGTAACGCGCGACCCAGCTAGGGCGGCGGCGATTCTGACGCTAGATTTTGTCACCGGGATTCGGGTGTCTATCCCAACGGCCTTTTTAGGGGCTTTGAACCACACCACTCGCCACAAGGTGCTGGTGCGTAGTGGACGCACCCTGGAACAGTTGGCCGAGGTTGACGCCATCGTGTTCGACAAGACCGGTACGTTGACTCAGGGGACGGTTGCGATCGCGGACATCTGTCCCGTCCCTGGAACCCTATCATCGGAGCGCTTGCTCCAGTTAGCCGCCGCTGTCGAACAACACCTGACCCATCCAGTAGCGGAGGCGATTGTGCAGCATGCCCAACAGCAGGGCGTCCCCTTGCTGCCCCGAGGCGATTGGGACTATACTGTGGGCTTGGGCGTCACTGCTCAGATCGATGGACATACTATTCTGGTGGGCAGTGAACGCTTTTTGCACCGGGAAAAAGTGGACTGGAGCGGTGGGGCGGCGACGACCGCAGAGAGCTTCTCGCAGATCTATGTGGCCTGCGATGGGCGGTTTGTTGGCGCTATTGGCTACACTGACCCACTGCGTCCCGAAAGTGACCGACTGGTAGACTTACTGCAAAGTGAGTTTGGGCTCGAACTCCATCTGCTGACAGGAGATAACCCTCAGCGGGCCGCCCAAGTGGCTCAAGAACTCGGCATTCCCCCCCAGCGAGTTTATTCGGAAGCCTTTCCAGATCAAAAGGCCAAGATTGTGCGTGACCTGCAGCGGGCCGGACGTACGGTAGCCTTCGTGGGCGATGGACTGAACGATTCCCTCGCCTTGGCTTATGCCGATGTGTCGGTGTCGTTTGAGCAGGGTGCAGACATTGCCCGCGAAACCGCCGACGTCGTACTAATGAACAATCATCTCCTGGAACTGCTGGAAGCGATGGCGATCGCCCGCCAGACCCGCGACCTGATCGAACAAAATATCGCCCTAGTCGTGGCGCCAAACCTGGTGGCGTTAGGGTTGGCCGCCACTTCCGGCCTCAGTCCCTTAGTCGCGACTATCATTCACAATGGATCGGCTATCGCTGCCGGGCTCAACAGCCTTCGCCCCTTGATGCAGCACGAGTTTGTCCCCAACTCTGTGATCAAGTAAAAATATTGCTTATTGCGAAGCAGTAGCGCCAAGCCCCTTTCACTTGTTAAACTATAGAGTGACAAATATAATGTCTTTGAGTTCAATTCTGTCAACCTCTCCTTGTTTTATTCTCCAGTTTCGTTAAGGAATTCAGGCTGCCAGGGGCGGCAAAACGCCCACAGCGAGTGTTTATTCAAGTGATCAAACTAATTGACAACCTTATTCAATAGTTAACCTCGACTTAACCTGCTGTTCTGGCCTTTATCACGGTACTGTTATGTCTTTGCTTCACTTCGACAAATCAGTTCTCACCTTCCACTTCAAGGAGATTCTGGATGATGGCCATATAGGCGGGCCTTTCACCCTAATTGGCTTGAGTGCATTGATTTTTGGTCCAAAGCTGTTGTCTAACCTGGCGAAAGCGTCTAGCCCCGCGACTAAAACGCAGGTTAAATCTAGCTCTCCCTACCGTCCCTATATGAGCTTGTCAGAATGGGTTGCTAACGCTAAGAAGCAGCAGGAGATGTCGGCAAACTTTGATGCTGAAGCTCGGGTTTCAGGATCTGGCTCTGAAAACACTCCGGCTACAGAAAAATTAGCCGCCTAAGTCTGCGACAGCGCCGCAACCGTCAAAAACAGCAGTGGAAATGGAGGCCCCGGATACAAACCACAGGTTATTCTGCGGCGGTCGGTTCAGGTGCTGAAACAACCGATTGAAGGCTCATTTTTTTCTTGGACTCCGCCTCCTGCACCTCTGCTCTGGCTTCGGCAGCGACATCAGCCAAGACTTCGCCAGTTTCTGAGAGCGTAATCTTCGTCTTCTCGTACAACGCCACTGCAGCCTTAAAGCTCGCTTTGAGGACAGGCTTTACCAGCGGCAGCACAATTGGCGTTACTGCCGCCACTGTTGCTCCAACTATCAGAACTTTAGCGTTGGGGTTGCTGGCTAACTCCGCCACTCGA
>JAKSDM010001172.1 GCA_022360135.1 Pseudanabaenales cyanobacterium
GGGAAAAGTCGATGTCATTTATCTCCCTACTGACAATACGACGGCGTCTGCTGCAGAGTCAATTATTCAGGTGGGGCGAAACAATCGTCTGCCTGTGTTTGCTGGGGATAGCGGTACTGTAGAGCGAGGTGCGATCGCCACCTTAAGCTTTAATTACTACGATGTTGGCAGACAAACTGGCCAGATGGCGCTGCGCCTGTTTTCGGGTGAGAGACCCGGCGATATACCAGTAGAACTGGCTGAGAAGCTTGAACTTGTGATCAATCTCAGCGCCGCTGAAGCTATGGGCGTAACTATCCCTGAAAGTGTTATTGCTCGTGCGGATGAGGTGATTGAGGAGTGACCATTCAAACCATGCCGCTTAAACGGAAAAGTGGCTGAGTGATCTTAGAGAGCCGGTCCAGTAGAGTTTGCTAAAAAAGTCAAGAATTGACAAGGTCCGCTGCCTCAATATTTCTGTTTCCTAACGTTTAGTTGGCCTCCCCCAATCCTCAAAACTAAACCATAATATGAGGGTCGTATGTCCTTAAACTCGCCTTGAAGCCACCCGCTCAAATCCCTATTCCCGCCCTAAACACTCCAACCTCAGAGCAGCCTACTCTGCAGCCCACCCTAATGTTGGTGGATGGGCATTCCCTGGCCTTTCGGTCCTACTATGCCTTTGCTCGCAGTCGAGAGGGGGGGTTGCGCACCTCAACGGGGATTCCCACCAGCGTTTGCTACGGCTTTCTGAAATCGCTGCTGGATATGATTGAGTTGGAGAAACCAGATTATGCTGCGGTGGCTTTCGATCTGGACCAACCGACCTTTCGCCATGAAGCCGACAAAACCTACAAGGAAGGGCGGCCTGAAATTCCAGAAGACTTTATTGAAGATGTCAAGAATCTGCAAGCGCTGCTGACGAACTTCGGGCTGCAAATTGTGACGGCGCCGGGGTATGAAGCGGATGATGTGATTGGAGCCCTGGCCTGTCAGGCGAAAGCCAATGGTTACCGGGTCAAAATTCTGAGTGGCGACCAGGATCTGTTTCAGTTGATTGATCCAGACGAGCAGATTACGGTGCTCCATCTCGGGAATACCTTTGCCAGAGGAAGTAGTCAATCGTCAGTTAGGGAGTTTGGCGCCGAGCAGGTGCAAGAGAAGCTGGGTATCCTGCCTGCCCAGGTGGTGGACTATAAAGCGCTCTGTGGAGACGCTTCTGACAATATTCCTGGGGTTAAAGGCATTGGCAAGAAAACAGCGGTTCAGCTACTAAACAAGTATGGCTCTTTGGAGAAGATTTACGCCTCATTAGCGGAAATGAAAGGGGCGGTCAAGAAAAAGCTGGAAATCGGTCAAGCGGACGCCGATCACTCCCAGTATCTGGCTAAAATTGTGGTCGATGTGCCGCTTGCGGTTGAACTAGCCGATTTCAAGCTCACAGGCTTTGATCCGGAGGTAGTGGCTCCGGCGCTGAAACAGCTGGAATTTCAGTATTTTCTTAACCGGCTGAACACGCTGCAGATCGCCTTTGGGGGAGATGCGCCTAGCCCAACGATTCAAGATGATATTTCCCCAGCCGACGACGATATCGCCTTCTTCACCGCCGAAGAGACCGCCCTGGCTCAGCAGCAAGCGCCAGCCGCCGTCACAATTCACCCCCAAATCATCACTACAGCCGATCAGTTAACTGCTCTGGTGGAGCGGCTGAAAACCTTTCAAGACCCGCAAACGCCTGTTGCTTGGGACACAGAGACGACTGCTCTGGAGCCCAGGGAGGCGCAACTGGTCGGTATTGGCTGCTGTTGGGGAGCTGGTCTTGCAGATATGGCTTACATACCTATGGGCCATACGACGGGAAAGAATCTGGATAGCCAAATCGTGTTGGCGGCTTTGCGGCCAGTTTTGGCTAGCGCCGCCTATCCTAAAGCGTTGCAAAACGCTAAGTTTGATCGGCTGGTTCTGCGCTGCCAGGGGGTGGAACTTGCCGGGGTGGTGTTCGACACTATGCTGGCCAGCTATGTACTCAATCCCGAGGCTAGACACAATCTGACGGATTTATCCCTACGATATTTAGGCATTACCGCTAAGGCTTATAAAGACTTAGTTCCCAAGGGCAAAACCATTGCTGATATTGATATTCCAACCGTTGCTGACTATTGCGGTATGGATGTCTTCACCACTTTTCAGCTAGTATCCAAACTGCAGCGTCAATTAGCCGACATACCTGAATTGTTGGCTTTATTGGCGGATATCGAGCTGCCTTTGGAGCCGGTGCTGGCAGAGATGGAATACCAGGGCGTTCGGATCGACCAGGATTATCTGCAGAATTTCTCGAAAACCCTAGAGACCGATTTAGCGGCGATCGAACAAACCGCTTACGAGTTAGCCGGAGAGCAATTTAATCTGGGGTCTCCCAAGCAGTTAGGCGAACTCCTGGCCAGGCAGTTGGGAGAAAAGTTCACTAAAAAGTCTCGCAAGACCAAGAGTGGTCAATACTCAACCGATGCATCCACGCTTGAGAAGCTAGAAGGTGAGCCGATCGTTGACTCCATTTTGGCGCACCGCACTCTGGCCAAGCTCAAATCGACCTATGTGGACGCCCTGCCTCTGCTAATTCGCGCCGATACCGGACGGGTGCACACGGACTTTAATCAGGCGATTACCGCCACCGGGCGACTCTCCTCCTCAGCCCCTAACCTGCAGAATATTCCCATCCGCACCGCCTTTAGCCGCCAGATTCGCGCCGCCTTTATCCCAGAAACCAATTGGTCTTTAGTGTCGGCGGACTATTCCCAAATTGAGCTGCGAATTCTGGCCCATTTGAGTCAAGAGCCGGTGCTAATTGAGACCTATCAAAACAATCAGGATGTCCATGCCTTGACCGCCCGCTTGCTGCTGGAGAAGGAAGAGATTACACCGGAGGAACGGCGGCTGGGGAAGGTAATTAACTTCGGCGTGATTTACGGTATGGGAGCGGCTCGATTTGCCCGTGAGACGGGGGTCAATCGAACCGATGCGAAGACCTTTATTGATCGGTTTAATCAACGCTATAGCCGGGTATTTGATTATCTGCAGCAGATGCAGAAGGAGGCGATCGCCCACGGCTATGTCCAAACCATCAAAGGCCGTCGCCGCTACTTCAACTTCACCAGCAATAGCCTCCGCCGCCTCAAAGGCCAACATCCCGACGAGATCAACTTAGAAAAACTCCGTCCCGGCGGTTACGACGCCGGACTCCTACGCGCCGCCGCCAATGCCCCGATTCAGGGCTCTAGCGCCGACATCATCAAAATCGCCATGATCCGATTACATAAAGTCTTGCAGCCTTATCAGGCCCGTCTGCTCCTGCAAGTCCACGATGAACTCGTGTTTGAGATATCCTCCGATGAGTGGGCGGAACTGCAGCCAAAGATCGCATATACTATGGAATCGGCAGCGGACCTTAGGGTTCCGCTGGTGGTAGAGGCCCATGCCGCAAAGAACTGGATGGAAGCGAAGTAACTAAAATACGTGAATTAATGGTGGGACTCCATAAAATCTTTGGGCAAGATTGCGCCCCGTAAATCAGCGCTTTTCAGATTGGCGCCTTTAAGATTAGCCTCACTCAGGTTGGCATGCCTGAGATCGGCCCCTCTGAGATCGGCCCCTGCTAAATCGGCGCCCGCTAAATCGGCGTACCGCAGAGAACTACTTCTCAGATCGGCTTCTCTCAGATCAGCTGTCCGCAAATAGCTATACTTCAGATCGGCTTCTCTGAGGTTAGCTGTCCTCAAGTTACAACCCGGGCATTGGCGGGTTTCGCGCAGCTTTCTGAGGTCAACTTTGGGTGGGGCGGCCAGGATAGGCTCAGTTATTGGCGCAATGACCGACGGGGTGATCAGCTGGGGGACGATCGCCTGGGGGGTAATCACCTGGCGACTGTGATAGGTACTGGCGATGAACCCTCCTGCTAACCCAAGGCTAAGCATCATCGCAGGGACTGCCAAGCGTTTTGTCGATTTTTCGACCGTTCTAATTGCATGCAGGGCGTCAAGTGCAACGGCAGCGTTCGGATAGCGATTTTTCAAGCTGGGGGCCGCCATTTTTTCTAACCAGTTAAGAAAAGAAGAATGCAAATGGGGCAGCCGTGATTTGAAGTGGATGCGAAAGTTCTCGTCGATTAAGCTACCAATTTCGGTTGATTTTGTTTGGGTTAGCAAGCCAATGAGCGTCACCCCTAAACTATATAAATCAGAAGCTGGGGTCAATTTGCGGTTAAGCAGCTGTTCTGGCGGCATAAACCCCAAGGTGCCTTTAACGACGCTGCTGGCGGCGACCTCTCCAGAATCAATATGGGCTAAGCCAAAATCGACTAGATAGATTTTGAGGACGGAGCTTTTCCTGCGATTTGATGGCTGACCCAATACTATAGGAAACAATTCCCGTCGCTCTATCAGTAGATTTTCCGGTTTGATGTCTCGATGAATTACCGGCGGCGCTTGTTCTTGTAGATAGACCAAGATCTCCAGAACCGCCGCTGCAATTCGCCAAATTTCCTGAGGAGTCAGCAGTTGAAATTGAGCTAGAGAGGGGGCGTTCTTATATTCCTGGACCAGGCAAAAGCCATTGGTGGTTTCAAAGGAATCGAGATATCGGGGAATATTGGGGGATTTTAAATGTTGCAACAGGGTAATTTCCCGCTCATGGGCCTGGTAGTCTGACCAGTTGGCCCCAACTTGAGCAAATTGGAACTGCTTAATCACCACTGGCTGTCGAGTCTTGGTTTGGGTCGCCAGGTAGGTGACGCGGCCACCCTGGCGGTTGTATCCTAGCGATCGCTCTACCTCATACCCATACGCGGAAAAATCTGGAAAGTTCTGAACAACAATGGGATTCAGTACATCCCTGACATTCCGATTGATAATATTCATAGAGCAATGCCTCCACAGTGCTGCCGACTACCGAGTCACCCTGGCTTGATCACCCGCTATAGTTTTGCTGGTTTGAACCAGACGAATAAATTCTGCCCGATAACCGTCCAGATCGGGTCCCTGTGAGTCGCTGGCCCAGCTTAATACTTGATCAAAGCTAGCGTTTCCTTTGTATTGAGAACCCCGCAAAACCATACCAAATGCAGCAACCGCTGCTGAAAACCTGAAATCTGTCGATGCCCCTTCCAATCTTAACCCTTGATCCGCTAAGCGATAGGTGAGTAATTTGGAATCGTTATGATCAGGTAATTTATAGCGTAACTGGACTTGCATTAATTCGTCATTTCGATAAGCAGCCGGTTCGACCGCATCCCCTTGAGCACTGGAGGCGTCAATGTCCGGCAGCTCAACCTCGCTATCTACGCCAGCCGGGATAACTTCATACAGGGCGGTCACAGAATGCCCTGCGCCTAATTCACCCGCATCCTTAGTATCGTCGGTAAACTCCTCGGAGCGCAGCAGCCGATTCTCATAGCCAATTAACCGATAGGCTTGAACTTGAGCCGGATTGAACCCGACTTGAATCTTGACATCCTTGGCGATGGTCAGCAAGGTCCCGCCTAATTCACTCACCAGCACTTTCTTCGCCTCCAGGATGTTGTCGATGTAGGCGTAGTGGCCGTTGCCCTGATCGGCTAAACTTTCCATCTTGGCGTCCTGCAGATTGCCTGCGCCAAAGCCCAGCACCGTTAAGAAAACCCCTTGCTCTCGTTTCTCCTCAATCAGGCGAACCAGTTCTGCATCACTGGAAATACCAATGTTAAAGTCGCCGTCAGTGGCCAGAAGGACGCGGTTATTGCCTGACTCAATGAAATTTTCCTGAGCCAGTTGGTAGGCCCGTTGAATCCCTTCTCCGCCTGCGGTCGAACCGCCTGCCTCTAGCTGTTCGAGAGCGGCAAGGATTTGGCCCTTCTGATTCCCTGGGGTTGGCGACAAGACCACCCCCGCCGATCCGGCGTAGACCACAATGGAGACTCGGTCCTGATCGCTCAATTGGTCAACCAGCAAGCGGAAGGCTGATTTAAGCAGGGGTAGTTTGTTGGGCTCATCCATTGAGCCCGAAACATCTAGCAAAAAGACGAGGTTGCTAGGGGGCAAATTTTCGTTGGTAATTATTTTGCCCTGCAAACCAATATGAACCAGGCGGTGGGCCGGATTCCAGGGCGCGGCTGAAACCTCTGTGGTGACGGAAAAGGGGCGATCGCCTTTGGGCTGAGGATAATCATATTTGAAATAATTGATCAACTCTTCAATCCGCACTGCGTCTTTGGGCGGCAATTGCCCCTGGTTGATAAACCGTCGGACATTGCTGTAAGAGGCCGCATCCACATCAATGGCGAAGGTGGACAGGGGATTGTTCACCACTCGCCGAAAAGGATTTTCATCAATCGGGTTATAGCCCTCACCGCTTGCTGCTGGCGGCTCTGCATCCGCCTGATCGAAATCGATATTGTTCAGAACCAGGGATTCCTGATCAGCAACGGCTGGGGATGCGGGCGCTTCGGCGGCTATATCTGCAGTAGGCTCTAACTTGCTCGTTTTCGGGTCGCAACCTGTGGTGAGTTGGCCGAGGATGGCGGCGATCGCTAGGAGGGCGATCGTATAACGGGGTTGGGTCATAGGTTTTGCGCTGTAAACCAGTTGGATACTGGCATGTTCTCTACTCTCAAGGTCTATTTTGGCGGATGCATTCTTCAATCCAGCCCTGGGTTACGGAAACTGCAACGCTGCGCTTCACCTGTCCAATTAGGCTGCAACTTCAACATAAGCAGAGATGGTCAGGAGCTGGGGAATCTCTATCCCTTCAAGCTTTAAGCCCCTCCATGTGAAACTCATTGGCTGCTCGCATCGTGCGCTCGATCTCATCGCGAGTAGACTCAGTAGAGACACAGCCCAGTAAATCCGGCAAGTATGCTGAATAACCAGTCTCGGTTGCTTCGATCACAATCAGATACTTCATTATGGCTTTAGTCCCGCCTGTTTCAAAATATTATTGAGCCTTCCTTTAGCCAGATCATCGTTCAGCTTGTTGGAAACCGTCACTAATCCTGGCTTTCAAGCAGCAGTGATTTATTTATGCCAGTTTTGGAATAAAAATACTTTGTTCGCTAAAGTTCGGCATAATCAACAAATACATAAATAATATTTTTTTTGCGTTGAAAAGTTATCTGTTGTCTACTGGAGGTGATACACAAAAATCAAATATTATGAATCGGCTGTTACAGAATTAGAAGCAAGGATTATAATCCTTGTTACTCAATTAAATAACCAGGCAGATTGATTGAATATCCAATTTGCGTCTTGGAATAATGTGTTTTTCGCTTGAATGCAGAAAAAATAAATTATTGATCATTATCTGTAATGCTGAATAGAATGGCGCCAATATTCAGTTCAAAGCTCTCTTTACAGATAACAAGGGTGATACTTTGTATCACATTTCTGATTTTTTAGAGCACTGGTAAAGTCAGTGATTCTCAGTTTTTGGTAAGATAAGGCTTTTGGGATTATGGGTTCTCCGAGTTTGGGGGTTTGACTAACCGCAATCTACTTTGAGAGCTAAAAAACTGTTCATTAGCGCCACCTTATTACAACTATTTTCAATCAGCTATCTACCTACATAAGGCTGAAACCCTTTTCTAGTTTGAAACTGAGAATTGCTACTAGTCCAGTAGAAGGCATTGACAAAATTGCTTTGATGACAGGTTACCTCTATGTAAGCCTCTCTGACTGGACCA
>JAKSDM010001520.1 GCA_022360135.1 Pseudanabaenales cyanobacterium
AGCAGCCAAAGTCAAGTCCACAGGAGATCAGCAGATTGATGCCCTCTTGTCAGGCGATAAATGGGGTGTTAAGACCATCACCTACAGTTTTTATGACGATGATGTCCCCAATTCATATTACACCGATGAAAAATTCACAGAAATATTCGGAGAGGTATCAGAAGTCAGTGAAGGGATCAAAAACAATATTCACACGATCTTTAAGAGCTTCATTGAACCCTTTGTTAACCTTAAATTTATTGAGGTCAAGGATACTCAGGATAGCTATGGTCTGATGCGCTTTCAACTAGCTGATAATCCTCAGAACTCTGCCTATACTGCCTATACTTTTTATCCATGGAGTACAGACTATAACCAGGGAAACTCCAATGACCAAGCTGGAGATGTGTTGCTGTCAAATAAGAATGATGTCAATGATGGTGGTAAAGGCTTTCAATCTGGAATCGGCAGTTACGGCTTCTCAACCTTGATTCACGAGATTCTTCACGCCATCGGTCTCAAACATCCTGGTGACTACAATTTGGATGGCGCTGGAGATCCGCCGTTTCTGCTCCATGCTGAGGATAACACCACCAACAGCATCATGAGTTATAACGAAGCCGGTGCTGCACCTTCAACTCCAATGCCCTATGACATCAAGGCGTTGCAATATCTCTATGGGGCGAAGCAGCATAATGACGGTAAAACCACCTATGTCTTTGACCAGACCTATGGCTTCTCAGATGGTCGCCAGTTCTGGGGTAGTGCTTCAAAGGAGACGAAGGTCGCCTTGTGGGATAGTGGCGGTGTTGATACACTTGATTTCTCTAAACTGGCCTTGGACAAGTCAGGTTACCGCTTCGACTTAAGAGCGGGGGGGGCTATAACCAGCCAGAGCGCCTACAACAGTGCAGCGTATATCCCTCGCGGACTTGAAGGCAAAGACGGAGCGGAAACCTTTTATACATCCACCTCTGGTACATTCATCGCCTATGACGTGACGATTGAAAATCTAGTCAACTCCACCAGTAACGACACCATCATTGCCAATAAAGTCGGCAATACCTTTAGCGGCTACCTCGCTGACCTGAAAACTGGAAAGGATACTATCGTTGGCTCAGATCGGTTGGATACGTTGGATTTGTCTGGATACAAATCTTCTGATGTCAGCCAGACCGCCAAAGGGGATGACCTGGTTTTGGACCTTGGCGGCAATGGTTCTATCACGCTCAAAGAATACTACAGCGCTGTCAAAGGCGATCGCATCAGGATTCTGTTTGATGACGCCAAAACAGGCTTAAATATTCTGGGTACAAAGGGCGACGATTACCTAAAAGGCGGGTCCGGCGATGATCTCATTAGGGGGTTGGCGGGTGATGATATCCTGCAAGGAAGAGGTGGTCACGACAGACTTGAGGGCGGCAAAGGGGACGATTTACTCAAGGGCGGAAAAGGGGACGATTTACTCAAGGGCGGAAAAGGGGACGATTTACTCAAGGGTGGAAAAGGGGACGATTTCCTTCTCGGAGGTAGAGGGTACAATATCCTCATCGGCGGCAAGGGTCACGACACCTTTGCCTATGATCAGGTTGAGCGTCGTCGTGACATCATCACCGACTTTGAGCTAGGCATCGATAAAATCGACTTAAGCAACGTCTTCAAAGACGCCATTTATACCAGCGCCTATGCCTTTTATGATTATGTGAAACTGGTGCAATTTGGCGCTGATACGAAGGTTAAGATCGATGTCCTGGGGGATAATGGCAACCAGTTCAAGACCATGGCGCAGCTAATTAATGTTGATAAAACCGCCCTAACCGCTGATCAATTCGTGCTGAGTTAGAAAATCGAGTTTGAATTGATCTGAGACTTAACGTTGCGGTTGGATTGTGTTGTGGCGATCGCTTTCCGGATAGGAACCCCAAGTGGCGGCGATCGCACTTTCGTTTGCTCAAACCACACGGGTGTACTTGTATCCTTTATGAGCCCGGTTTCTAGGACCTTTATCTCATCAACCAGGACTTGATAATCACCAAAGAATTAGTTCTTTTGCCTCATGCTGCAAGGCCGTGTTAGCTCGTAGATTAGAAAAGTCTTCAGCCCGAGAGCAATTTCCCACTCGAAGGTTATCTGTCTAATTGCACAGGTTTCTTAGGACTTTAAGAGATACGGTAACGGGTGCGGAAGAGAACCGAGTAAAGTATTAGGAATTTTTCATGCGTAACGTGTTCAAACCCAATGATCCAAAGTTGCAGAAGCAATGGCATTTAATCAACACCGGGCAAGTCGGTAAAGTCGGCAATGACGCCAACGTTCTCCCAGCCTGGCAATCTGTCACTGGCAAAGGGGTAGTGATCGGTGTGGTGGATGATGGCCTGTTGACCACCCATCCCGATTTGAAAAATCGATATCGACCTGACTTGAGCTTCGACTTCCTCAACAATGATCCCGATCCAACACCGGAGACATACCTTGAAGATCGTGGGATCACAGAAGCTCTCCTCACCGAGATGCCAGAATTGCTCCAAATGCTCCGGCAGGGTGCTTCTCCTGAACAGTTGATCCAACCCCTGCTAAACGAAATTGACCAAACTCTTGAAAATTTTGATTTACCTGAAAAGCTCACAACAATATTAGAAGAGATGTTAACGGCGCTGGAAGGAGCGCATGCGCCTGATCAGATAACCACCTTAGAGCGCCTCCAGCAGCAGCTGCAGGCGCTCCCTCCGCCCAAGCTACTGTATGAAAGCCATGGGACTTCTGTCGCTGGGGTGGCTGCCGCCACTGGCAATAATGGAATTGGGGCGACGGGGGTGGCTCCGGAGGCTTCTCTGGCTGGTATCAAGTTGATTACTGAGCAAGAATTGCCTGGACTAAGCGTTGAGAAAAGTGATCCCAAAAAAATCGCTGAGTTGGAAGATCAGCTAGAGGCCAAGGCGCTGTCCTACAAGAACCAAGAGATTGACATCTACAATAACAGTTGGGGGCCTCCTGACAATACTCTAGAAGGACCCGGGCCAAAGGCCTTAGCCGCACTGCAAGAAGGTGTGCTCAAGGGACGAGGGGGATTGGGCAACATTTTCGTTTGGGGAGCTGGCAATGGTCTGCAAAATAACGGCAACGATAATGTTAACTACGACGGCTATGCCAACTCTCGCTATACCATTGCAGTCGGCGCGATCGGCGCCGATGGGATTCAGTCTGATTACAGTGAGCCAGGCGCCGCCATTCTCGTAACTTCCTATTCTGACTTTCAAAGACCTGGCAAAAATAATGTGGGCATCACCACAACCCATGCCGGTGGAGTTGGGGATACCCCTAATAGTTCTGGTCAATATACCAATGACTTTGGCGGCACCTCTTCGGCCGCTCCCCTGGTCTCTGGAGTGGTGGCCCTGATGTTGGACGCTAATCCCAACCTAACCTGGCGGGATGTCCAGCATGTTTTAGCCAAAACAGCCGTGCAAAATGACGCCAAAGATTCAGGCTGGACTCTCAATGGGGCTGGCTATCATGTCAATCACAAGTATGGCTTTGGGGCCGTGGACGCCACCGCTGCCGTGAGTGCGGCTAAAACCTGGAAGACGGTCGCCCCAGAAATGTCTGCTACCTCGGGTGAGTTCAAGATTAATAGTTTTGTGCCTGACAATCGAGCTTTGGGGCTGACCTCGCTGATCCACATGGAGCAGAACCTGGCGCTCGAATCGGTGGAAGTGGTCTTCGACGCTAAGCACGAGTATCGAGGCGATCTGGAAGTCATCTTGACCTCACCGGATGGCACCCAGTCGATCTTGGCGGAACAGCACAAAGATGATGGCAATGACTATCCTAGGTGGACATTTTCATCCGTGCGCCATTGGGGAGAGTCCTCATTAGGGGACTGGACTTTGCGGGTGGCTGATAAAACAGGTCAGGGGATTGAAGGACTTTGGAACTCTTGGAAACTGAATGTCTATGGAGCCAAGTATGATAAACTTCCTAATCTCAAAGCGTTGGTGGGGGATGATAACCGCAATGTCCTCCAAGGGAGTAAGCGAGATGAGTTGATTCAGGGGATGGCGGGAAATGATCGCCTCTTTGGCTATGCCGGGAATGACCAGATGTATGGCGGAATTGGTCATGATTACCTGCGGGGAGGACAAGGCCGAGATCAGTTATATGGTGACGAGGGCCGAGACAGGCTTTTCGGCGGCGCCCAGTTTGACAGGCTTTATGGAGGGGGAGGTTCAGACCGACTGCATGGGGGCGCAGGCAATGATGCGCTCGTCGGTGGAGTGGGTCAGGATTGGCTAACGGGCGGCAAGGGGAGCGATCGCTTTGTCTATGAATCGGTTAAGGAAGGCGGGGATTGGATTACTGACTTTAAGGCCGCCGAAGACCTGATTGACTTACACAAAATTTGGCGGGGCGTCGCCTCAGAGTTTACCCAGGGAGTATCCCTGTCGCTATCCGATATCTTTGACCAGTTTGTGAATCTAACCAGTGTCGGCGCTAGGGCCGTTAAAGTCGGAGTTAATCTTGGTGGAGAGGGAGACTCCAGCAATTTAACGGTGAGCAATTTGGCGACCTTGAAAGGGGTTTCAATCAACGAATTAAGCGTAAGTAATTTCATTTTCTAAGGATCCATAGCGGCATAGCAAGGTTGTGTCTAAAGCCCTATGAGATTCAAAGATAGGACTTTAGAACTAGAGAGCAATAGTGCTAAAGCCTGATTCCATTTATCAATCTTTATCGGTAAAGTTGAGATGTCTTTACAAAAGCTTGCGATGATTTCAAGGAAATGTTTAGGGTACACCTATGAAACGTCAATTTTCCTGCCGCTACTAACAGCTACTGTCTCTCTAATTGGCAGGATTGCTCATAATGTCGCCTCAGTTCAGTTATCTAAGAGAAAACCGTTGCTAGCGCCCAATCAATCTGTCAGAAAAGGATTAAGGAGACCCAATGAACCTTTCATCGAACAATAGCCAGTGCGCCAAGCATCAGCCGATGAATATTGTTCAGGGTGCAGAATTATACAATCCACCAAAACTAACAGTCAGTGCGATCGCTCAGTTACAGAACAATCTCAAGCTGGAACAGTTAAAGCGCGATCTCAAGCAACTCCATCCTAAAATTTCTCACACGCTTAGCGAAATTGAGTCGCTCCGAGAAAATTATCTCACTCTGTGCTCATCCACAACCGATGTGATCCTTCAGATACAGTTCAAGCTCAAGCAGATGTATACTGAGATTTCTCACACGCTTAGCGAAATTGAGTCACTTCAAGCCAATCGTCATACCCTGGGCTCACTTACAACCAAACAATACATCGAGCAGCAAATGCGCCAACAACAGTTTTGGATTAGTCAGCTCAATCAATCAGTATCTATTTTCGTCAGCCAATTACGGTCTCATGGTTCAGGCGATCAGGCGCCCAAACGTCATGAGTCTAAAGTTCAATTTACCTTAGTACTTTAGGACCAAAGGCGGCGTCAAATTTGCAACAAAAGTCTCTGGTAGCACACCGCCAGGTAGTTTAAGGTAGAGAGATATCGATTGATCTACTGATCCACCCGGCTTGTGAAATATTGGTTTCAAACCCAACCCCATCCCTTTC
>JAKSDM010000576.1 GCA_022360135.1 Pseudanabaenales cyanobacterium
GCCTGCTCAGCCGCTAGCGCCTGAATCCGCGCTAGCTGTCGCTGGGCGTTTTCGGCCTTAGGGGAGCTAAGGCGCTGTAAAATCTCTAGGGATTCTTGGAAGTATCGAATTCCAGTGTTGTAATCCTTTTCGACATCTGCGGCCAATACCCCCAGCCATTGTAGCGTCATGGCTTTGGTCTGGACATTGCCGATTTGTTGGTTGATGGCGAGGGATTGTTGGAAGAGGGTGATCGCCGCTTCAATTTCGCCCTGGTTGACCTTGAGTATCCCTAGACAATGGAGGGTGGCGGCTTTACCTTTAATGTCGTCGATTTGTTCTTTGATGGCGAGGGATTGCTGATAGAGGGTGATCGCCGCCTCAATTTCGCCCTGGTTGGCTTTGAGAATACCCAATTGATGAAGGGTAGCGGCTTTGATCTGGACATTGCCGATTTGCTCGTTGATGGCAAGGGACTGATGGTAGAGGGTGATCGCCGCTTCAATCTCACCCTGGTTAGCTTTGAGCATTCCTAGGCAATGGAGGGTGGCGGCTTTGGTCTGGGTGTTGTCGTTTTGCTGGTTGATGTCGAGGGATTGCTGAAAGCGTGCGATCGCCGCCTCAATCTCGCCCTGGTTGGCTTTGAGAATACCCAGTTGATGGAGGGTGGCGGCTTTATTCTGAGTGTCGCCAAACGGTTCTTTGATCTCAAGGGATGCTTTGTAGAGAGATTCTGCCTCTTAAATACGTCGCGTATGGCCGCAAATCCAGCCCAGCTCATGCAAAAGACTTGCCTTTTCGCGACGTAGGCTCTCAATGTCATCAGCAACTTCAACAGCTTGTCTGAGGTGATACTCCGCCTTCGCCATCTCGCCCAGTTCTCGATAAGCAATACCGAGTTCTTTCAGCGTCCTGCAGTAGTTCTCCAACTCAGCTTTCGTCGATGCACTGGTAGGACGATACCTGACTACCAGCCTTTTCAGCGTGTCGATGCTTGTTTGCTGTTCCTCTAGCTGTAAACTGTCCCCAATACGGTCAGAGTCAATGGTTTTGTCAGCTGCAAGTTGTTGGGCGGCAGGCGGGGTTTTGAACTGTTCGGGGGATATTTGCGAGGGGCTAGAGTCCTCTGAGTTCTCCTCTTCTCTGCTTAATAAGCTTTGATCAGGGCCGGCTTGGGGGAGCTCCTCGTTGCAGTTCGCCGTGAAAAAAACCTCTTCAACCGCTTGTTCAGAAACGTTCTGTTCCCCTTTTTGCCTTATGTCCCAAGGAGGGTTGGGGGAAGCCTGATCGAGAACTTTGGCCAAAGAAGCCTCTTCAGACGCTTGTTCAGAAACGTCCTGCTTCCTTCGCAAAAACCGAAGCCATTTAAAGGGATTCTTGAAAGGCATGGATTTGCCTCACTAAAGGATTCACATACATCCACCGCTAGGATCTAGTGATATATCACAAAACCATGATATTAAACAGCACCGACTTAATCATTACCAGATAAATGTCTTTGCAGTCGGTGTCGTCAATATTGCTATGATCAGCCTAGAGGTTCTTAGATATTGTCATAATTGGGGAAAACTGAGGACTCAAATTTGAGAAGAACCCGGTGGGTCATGTTATTTTAGAGGCTCGGAAGGGGGGATGCAGATGTGATCGCCGAAAAACTGCGTGATCTGATGAAAATCTATAGGTTTGACCCCAGATAGGATAAGCAGATCGGGCGTGGAGCGAAACCCTCTTGCCAAACTTAGCCGCGGATAACCGTTCGATAGTGGATGAGCAAGCCCAGGCGGACCCGAAGTTTCAGTCCC
>JAKSDM010000996.1 GCA_022360135.1 Pseudanabaenales cyanobacterium
CAGTCGATAGGGCTTGAGGCAGCTTGCTGAAGAAAATGTACTCGTCTGGCTGCAGCTCCCCTTCAGGAAATGTCACATCTGGTGTGAATACGCCTTTATGAATATCCCGTTGGTTGACCAAGGCCCCGGCAATCATGCCTAACTCAACAGAATGTCCTTCGGCATCCTGGCCAGTGGCTCCCCAGAGGTTTGTCTGGAAATGCTCAAACGCAGAAGCGCCAGTTTGTTCAATTAGCTCTGGTTGGGGAAATACCTGATCCAGATCAATTTTGAAAGTTGCCTTGATCTCAGGGTCGATCAGGATATTCCAGAGGGCGGCGATGGCTTTAAGGAAGCTGTAGTGACGTCCGTAGCGCCCATCTACCCCAAACACAGATAGTAAATCTACCGCTTCATCGCTGGGTTGGCATCGTTCAATGATAGGCAGCAATACCTGTTGAATGAGGGCGTCGGTATCAGCTTCGGTAAAGGCGAAGATGTTTAGCTGGTTAAGGGGAGCGTTCGCCGCCAGAACCTGCTTGAGATAACTTTTTCCCAGCGTTTGAAGTCGTTTGTGGGTGACGGATACCGACAGCACACAGTTGACTTTGGCGGTTTCTTCAGGATGTCGCTGACGTTCTACCTCAACCGCCTGATTGAAGTTTTTTAATCCGTAGAGGATTTCGTTGCTCTCGGCGCTCACGCCAATGGGAATGGGATGATCGTACCAGTAGAGTTGAGGTTCTTGTAAGGTTTCAGAGAGCTGAGCTTGAAAGTCCTGATCAAATGCCGAAAGGTTCGCATCTGCAAGGGGCGTGGTCAGCAGCACATTGGAGGTAAAGAGAATCTGCTTAGCTGGATGTTGAATCGGATCAGGATTCAACTGATCAATGGTCACGGTTCGCTTTTCTCTCAGCCCGGCTATACTGGCGTCTTCCTGACCAAGAATGCCAGCACCCTCAGGAAAAAGAGCAGACCAAATTGTTTCTGCGATCGCCCTTTCATCGATGGGATTCTTAGCCAGAGCCGCCTCTACCTTCTGAAACTTGACCTTCAGCTCTGGATCTTGTTGGCAGCGCTGTTCCAGTTCGGTGATAATGAACTGCGCTGCGCTCAAATAAAACTTGGCCCAATCTCCCCATTTTGGCGACATCGCCAGTTTGTCTAGATAGGCTTGAGCCTTAGAGAATTCAGGATGGAGAGGGTCAACTAGCAGCATTAGAAAAGCTGCATTTAGATTTTGACACAATGTGTTAGCATCTTGATCCTCATCAAGGTTAGATGGCTCAACAGATAGAATTGGCTCTGCATTGAGCGGTTGAGACTGAAACAAAAACTGAATAATTGGATTGAGAGCTGTCATTTTTAGGGAAAAAATTTCTAAAGGACAACTGAAGACTGATGCAGCTTTCTACTCATTCATTTATAAGTCAACCTGCTTCTGAGGTATCGTGATCTGCAATTCAAACTTTCTCTAAAATGTCGTGGCTGCAATTAGAATTCAGTTCTTCTATCGCATTTCACCAGAAATTGCCATCCCCAACACTGCTTAGCGCTTATCCGAACAGTATTATCCCCCACCCTGACCTGACGAAATGTCATAGGCATAAGTAAGAAGCGCAATAAGCAATTAGAGTTTAGACAGGTAGATCGTTCAATGAATCATCATTTGTCTAGACTCCCGTTTGACGAGATTAGTTCAAATCATTTTGCATCTTCGGCATCAGTAAAGGAATCGCAAAAATGGCTGGAATCACAGTGATAGCGCAGAAGACGGGTACGCTGAGGGCGCAGCTGTGGACTCTAGGGCGCCCAGCTCTTCCCAGCATGCGTTCCCAGGATCTGTCATGGCCGCTCTGGCCGATTGTCCCACTCTACCCTTATGGCCAGCGGCAGACACTCCGGAGAGAGGTGGTTAAGGGTGAAATCTGGACCTTTGACCAGTTGCAGGGCGTCCTCTACGTGATTGTGCCGATTCGAATGACCGTCATTAGACTCAAAGCAGGGGGACTTCTCGTCTATGCGCCAGTGGCGCCCACCTCAGAGTGTGTACAGCTGGTCAAGGAATTAGTGGCTGAGCATGGCGACGTTAAATATATTATTTTGCCAACGGCCTCTGGCCTAGAACATAAAGTCTTTGTCGGTCCCTTCGCCCGACGATTCCCCAAAGCCCAAGTTTTTGTCTCCCCAACTCCGTGGAGTTTCCCGCTGAACCTGCCGCTGAGTTGGCTCGGTTTGCCCTCTAAACGCACTCAGGCGCTACCAGCAAACAGTGCTGACGCCCCATTCGCCGATCAATTTGACTACGCCACCCTGGGTCCCATCGATCTCGGCCTGGGTTTTTTTGAGGAGACAGCGTTCCTCCATAAGCACTCAGGCACATTACTGGTGACAGACTCAGTGATTGCCGTACCGACGGAGCCGCCAGCGATTCTCCAATTAGACCCGTATCCTTTACTTTTCCATGCCAAGGACGATGCATTTGATGTCGTCGAAGACAATCAATTCAATCGCTGTAAGGGATGGCGGCGGATCTCATTGTTTGCGCTCTACTTTCGACCCAGCGCCCTGGAGGTGATAGACGTGCGGCAAGCGGTTAAGGCTGCTCTCCAGGCGCCAGATCGCTCGAAAAAAGCTTATTTTGGATTATACCCCTGGAAATGGAAGTCGAACTGGCGACAATCGTTCGATGCCTTGCGAGGAGACGGGCGCTTGTTTGTGGCGCCCATTCTACAGGCCCTCATTTTCAACCGGCAGCCGAAGGAAGTGATCAACTGGGCTGATAAAGTAGCCAGTTGGGAATTCCAGCAGATTATCCCCTGCCACTTTGACTCACCTATTCAGGCAGGGGCGCATCAGTTCCGGCAGGCGTTCACTTTCCTAGAGAAAGCAGGCGATGGGGAAGGAGATGGGTTTGGAAGTGAAAATCAGCTCCTGCC
>JAKSDM010000363.1 GCA_022360135.1 Pseudanabaenales cyanobacterium
AGTCAAGCCATCGACCTGCAGCCCCGTCATGCCGAAGCTCATGTCAATCGAGGCGCGGCTTACTATCAATTGGGCCAATTAGACCTGGCTTTAGCGGATCTCAATCGGGGTATTCGACTCAACGGGGAATCGGTTAGAGGTCACTACAATCGAGGCTTTGTCTATTTCGCAATGAATCGTCCTCAGAGAGCGATGCAAAATTTCAGCCGCGCCATTGAACTGCAACCCGACTTTGCCGATGCTTACCTTAATCGAGGCATTGTACAGGCGTCTCAGGGCGACTTTGCTAGCGCTGAAACAGATTTCAGCAACGTGTTGGAACTGCAACCCAATTCTGCCCAAGCCTATAAGTTGCGAGCTGATGTAAGTCTGATCGGCGAAGATGAATTGGCTGCGATCGCGGATTATAACGAAGCTATCCTGATAGCGCCCAACTATGCTGAAGCCTATCGAGGGCGAGGAAAAGCCCATTGGACAATGAGCAATCTTGAGCGCGCCATGGCCGACTATAATCAGGCAATTGAACTTCGGCCCAACTTCCCTGAAGCTTATGCTGAAAGGGGGGCGCTCTTCGTTGAAATGGACGACGCCCAACGCGCCTACGAAGACTTTACTAGGGTGCTCCAGACTGATACAGAGAACCCTGAAATCTATCACGGTCGAGGATTGGCGCGAATCAGACTGGGTGATTTCACAGGAGCCATGAGCGATTTTGAGCAAGCGGCCGCCCTTTATCTAGAGCAGGGAATGGCGGAAGGCTATCGGGCTGTATTAGATGATATGGCGCAACTTTAGGGATATAAGTGTAGGAGATAGGCAGTAGGCGGTAAGCAGGGGATCAGAAAGCTGCTCTGTACTGAGATCTACTACATACCCCATCTACCGCCTACTGCCTACTGTCTACATCTTGCCTCAAACTACCAATCGCTCAACTACCGCCAGTACCGTCGCCCCCTCAAAAAGACGCCCAAAATCACGCCAATGAATTGGGGATAACCGAAGCCAGCTAAGAAAACAGGAATTCGCAGATAGGATTTTAAGAATAGCAACACCGATAAGCAAAATACCAAGGCCCACAGCGTTGCTGTATTAATGTGAATTTGCTGGAAAAATCGCTCCATTAAGTAAACAGCGAGGGCGCCAATTCCGGTTGCCGAGGCAAATATCACTAGACCCGTTAGCGTCTCAAAGAAAGAGGAGGTCCGGGAAAGCAGTGTAATAATAATCTGGATCAGGACGATGTCGAGTGCAGTCACGATCAGGATGGTCAGAGTCGCCACCTGAAATAGTTCCAACCACGGTAGATATTTCAATCGCTGCAGTGGATCGCGCATGCTAGAAACCCAGGGGAAGATTCAATCTGTCATTATCCTAGTCATAACCCCTATCCCCTGTCTCCTACCTCCTCGCCCAACTAGAAAATCTCAGCTTCAGACTCCTCGCCCTAAACTGGCAATAGGCGTTAAGGAGGAAGACGGACAGAATCCATGATTTTTTGGAGGGGGCTTTTGAGGCAAGCGATGAACCAATGGGTTCCGTCGCTAGATAGACGAGTCTGGATTCTGGCCGCCGGACGGTTACTGTCCCAAATTGGCATTGGGTTTACTTTATTCTACGCCCCCATCTTTTTTGTAGACAAAGTGGGCCTATCGGCCACAGAAGTCGGGATTGGCATCGGTAGCAGCTCTATATCCGGTATGTTGGGGCGTTTCTTCGGGGGTTCCTTGGCGGATTCTCAAGCCTGGGGACGGCGTCGAATGCTGTTGCTGTCAGCCGCTATCTCCGCCCTAGCGGATGGTGTGTTGGTTATGACGACTAATTTCCCCACCTTTGTGGCTGGCAATCTACTGATGGGGGTAGGGATAGGATTTTATTGGCCAGCCACAGAAGCTGTAGTTGCAGACATCACTACCGATGACCAACGCAACGAAGCCTATGCCATCGTGCGGCTGGCTGATAACTTGGGATTAGGCGTCGGGGTGGTGCTTGGGGGCGGATTAATTGCCCTCACAGGGGCTTACCGCGCCTTGTTTGTGGTTGACGGCGTCACCTATTTATTCTTTTTCGCCATTATCTATTGGGCGATCGCGGAAACCCTCAGTTCGGATATACTTGGTTCCCAGTTCTTTGCAGGCTGGGGAGTAGCCCTACGCGACTACACTTTAATGATCTACGCCGTAGTCAATATCTTACTCACAGGCTATCTTTCTCAGATTCAGAGTACATTGCCGGTTTATCTGAATCAATTTGTCATCCTCCGAGAAACGGGGGAAGGCGTCTCCGAAACTCTCCTCAGCATCCTGTTTACCGGGCACATTGCCCTAGCGGCGCTGTGCCAGTTGCCCGTTGCTCGTACTCTCACAGGCTTGAGTCTCCCCAGAGGGTTGATGATCTCTGCTTTTCTCTGGGGTATAGGCTTTACTCTGATCTGGTTCACGGGCGTTGCTGCGATGGGGCAAGTGATCTGGGCCGGATTAGCCCTCAGTGTGATGGCGATCGCCATGGCCGCCTATACCCCCATCGCCTCCTCCCTCGTGGTTCAACTTGCTCCCAAAGCTCTACGGGGGGTCTATCTTTCAGTCAACTCTATGTGTTGGGCGATCGGCTATCTGATTGGCCCGCCTCTGGGGGGCTGGGCGCTGGATCAATCGCCTAGTGCAGCGGATAGGTTTTGGTTAGCCTCGGCTCTAAGTGTGGTTGGTGTGATTGGGATATTACAGCATTTGGATCAGCGTTTGCAGCCGAATCTCTAATCCTCCTCATCGCCGTCGCTCCTGCAGCTTCCGATAGACCGACTTGACATCCACATTGTGGTGAGCCAAAGCGACGAGGGTATGGTAGACCAGATCTGCGACTTCGCCTGCGATCGCATCCGGATCATCGTCTTTACAGGCCATCACAACTTCAGCGGCTTCTTCGCCAATTTTCTTCAAGATTTTGTTGTCGCCGCCCGCCAAAAGCTTATTGGTGTAGGAATCTGCTTTGGGATGATCGCGGCGATCGCAGATCACACTGAAGACCTGGGATAAGGTATCGCCAGGAGGGGGAGTAATGGCGCCGTCCATCTGATGGAAGCAACTCCGCTCTCCTGTGTGGCAAGCAATATCGCCGATTTGCTCAACCCCGACTAACAGCGCATCACTATCACAGTCATACCGGAGAGATTTGACCTGCTGCAGATGGCCAGATGTTTCCCCCTTGTGCCAAAGTTCCTGGCGCGATCGGCTCCAAAACCAGGTCTCCCCTGTCTCCATCGTCCTCCGTAGAGAGGACCGATTCATCCAAGCCATCATCAGTACAGTACCATCCAGGTAGTCTTGAACTATGGCGGGTACAAGTCCTTGCTCGTTATAGCAAATCTGTTCAACGGGGACAGCAGCAGAAAAGGAAGAAGAGTCAGTTACCGACATAGATTAAACACTAAAGTCACTCAAATAATTGGCTAAGCCTAAGACTAGCATCCCTTCGTCGGATACCAAATCCAGGCGCCTTGCTCCGCACTGCGCCAACGCATCCAGCCTTCAGTAGTACTGGCATTCGGCAAGAACTCGCAACCATTAACCGGCTGGGTAACTCTTACTCGCATCCAATCTCCCCGAAACTCTATTGGTTCAATGAAACTGTCATTGCCAATCCAAGCCATCAGGATTTGTTCAACACCTGGACGGGTTCGTAGGGCGTGTCTAACCTGATCGTTTCTGAAATAAACCCATCCCACATCCAGAAATCGATCCTGCCAGGACTCTACGATCAGTTCTAACTCACCCAACTTCAATTGGGAGGTATGGGCCCATGCTGTTCCAGCTGAACTGTATTGGAAGCGAAACCATCCATCCAGACGAATCTCTAAGACTGGGAAGGAAAACAAGGAATAATAAGTGTGTAGCATCAAAAAAGAAACATCTTGGCCAATCGCCAGGGGCTCATATCCATTTGGAACTAACCAACCATTTGCAATCCACCCCCAATGGCGCCCGTCGGGTGATTCATAAATTGGCAAACGCATTTCTTCCAGCCAACCAGCATTGAGCAGCCGGTTATCTGAATTATCTGAGCGATCAGTGGTCTCGAAAAAATCCAAATCTTTTGGTCGAAGATGCCCGATGCCTATGGGGGTGTTGACATTGGGCGTACCGGCCACAATCCCTGAAGATTCGGGACGATAAGCGTCAGGGACGGGGGTCGGTAGAGGCGGAAGATCGGGAGTATTCTTTTTTACAATGGGTTGTTTCGCCTCAGAGGAGGACGGCAGGTACAGGGCATTCACTGGACATAGGATGATAGTGATTGCACCCAGGCTGATCGTGACTGTAAACCACATTCTCCATTTCATAATGGTGAACCCAATTTTGTTCAATCTCTAGAGACGTCAGTTCAAGTATCCACTTAAGCTGGAAATTTCTAGCTAGGTAAGAATTTATTGGTCATTGATTCTGGCTCATTGGTCAAGTGACAAGTGACAAGTGATAAGTGATAAGTGATAAGTGACAAGCGACAGTTAGATTCTGAGTTCTCTCTCAGGGAAAATTTCCCGCTTCAAGTTGGCGCCTATCGGTTCACTAACCTCTATTGTTATAAATCTACATTCCTTAACATCACAGGATACGCCGTTGGTAATGGATAGGATAATGAATACCGCTACATATCCACTGTGATCTGGCTGAGTTGAAGCACAACTCAAAGCAACTGCCTTACTTTTCAAAGCAACTACTTTAGAGGAGAGTACCTTGGTTAGCACCACGTCTTTGACAACCACCCAATCAGAAGAAATTTTTGCGGCGGCTCAAAATCTGATGCCCGGTGGCGTTAATTCCCCAGTAAGGGCGTTTAAGTCTGTCGGTGGACAGCCCATTGTCTTTGATCGGGTCAAAGGCGCATATATCTGGGATGTTGATGGCAACCAGTTTATTGACTACGTCGGCACCTGGGGACCAGCAATTTGTGGTCATACTCACCCCGAGGTGATTCAGGCGCTATCTACGGCGCTGGCGAAGGGGACAAGTTTTGGAGCCCCCTGTCAGCTCGAAAATGTGTTAGCTGAAATGGTAATTAAAGCCGTTCCTAGCATTGAAATGGTGCGGTTTGTCAACTCCGGCACTGAAGCTTGTATGGCCGTCTTGCGCCTCATGCGGGCCTTCACGGGCCGCGACAAGGTGGTGAAATTCGAAGGCTGCTATCACGGTCATGCGGATATGTTTCTGGTAAAAGCAGGGTCCGGTGTGGCAACCTTAGGTTTACCTGATTCACCCGGTGTGCCTAAATCGGTGACTAGCCACACCCTAACTGCGCCGTTCAACGATCTGGAAGCGGTTAAAACCCTATTTGCCGAAAATCGCCATGAAATCGCTGGCGTTATCCTGGAGCCTGTGGTTGGTAATGCCGGATTCATTCCTCCTGCTCCTGGCTTCTTAGAAGGGTTACGCGAAATCACCCAAGCGGATGGAGCGCTACTGGTATTTGACGAGGTGATGACTGGTTTTCGTCTGGCCTATGGGGGAGCTCAGGAAAAGTTCAATGTCACACCCGACTTGACCACCTTGGGCAAAATTATCGGCGGTGGTCTACCCGTAGGCGCTTATGGTGGAAAACGAGACATCATGGAGAGGGTGGCTCCAGCTGGCCCCATGTACCAAGCCGGAACCCTTTCGGGTAATCCATTGGCGATGACGGCAGGGATCAAGACTCTGGAACTGTTACAGCGCCCTGGCGCCTACGAACAGCTGGAGAAGATGACTAAGCAGCTGATTGAGGGGTTACTGGAGGCGGCTAAGGAGACCGGACATACCGTTTGCGGCGGCAACATCAGTGGGATGTTTGGGATGTTCTTCGCAGCCGGGCCAGTCCACAATTATGAAGATGCTAAGAAGTCTGATCTGAGTAAATTCAGCCGTTATCATCGAGGGATGTTGGAGCAAGGTATCTATCTGGCTCCTTCCCAATTTGAGGCTGGTTTTATGTCTCTGGCTCACACTGAGGCGGACATTGAGCAAACCCTGGCCGCTGCCCGCACAGTCCTATCTGATCTATAGCTATTTGAGCGATAGACATTTATCCTTTGATAAGGTTTGATGACGACTCGGGGCTAGGTCGCTAAGTCACCTCCACTCGAATCATTCAGATCAAATCCGATCATTCTGTAGAGGCGTTGCTGGGCAACGTTTCTATGGTTTTTCTGAGTTTCATTAGATTTCGGAACAGCGCGATCGCTTGACGATGGGGCATGCTGTAAATTGACAGTTATGTATGACGATAATCAACTAACCCCGCTGGACATTGATGCTGATCTAGAAAGTCCCCTGGATCAGCTGGGACCTCCAAGTCAGGAAACTGAGCCCCCTCAGTATGATCCAGAAGTGATGCTGCCGCTGTTGGAATCGCCTGAAACCCAACAGCGTATGCTGGCGGCAAGGGCGTTTTGTGAACTGCAAGACGCCCGCGCCATTCCCCATCTGCTCCATCTGCTGGGGGATCCCTGCCCTTTAGTGCGAGTCAGCGCCGCCTATGCTTTGGGGCGGAATCCCAGCGAATCGGCGCTGGAACCGCTGATCGCTCAACTCAACCAAGACTGGAATGGATATGTTCGCAAGGGCTTAGTGTGGGCGATCGGCAACTCACATGATCGCCGCTCTCTCAAACCCTTAGCAAATGCTTTAAGGACCGATATCCCCGCCGTCCGTTTGTGGGCCGCTAGCGCTCTGGCCCAGGCGGCTCATATCGATTATGAGGGGGTGATTGAGGCAATCCCCCCCTTGATCGAAGTGATGCAACAGGATGCTGTACCTGCAGTGCGGGGTAATTGCGCCTGGTCAATTGGCCAACTGTGTCGTGAATTGCCGTCCAATGTGATCTATATGACGGCCATCGACGCCCTGATTGAAACCTTTGCCAGGGAAGCAGACTTAGGGGTGCGCGAAGACGCCCGCGCCGCCCTTCTGAAAGTTGGCGATCCGAGGGGATTGCAGACAATTGAGGAAATTGAGCAGGATGGCTTTTTTTAGAACCCGGGAATGCCGAAAAAATGCTATCTGAATGCTACCTGAACCCTGCCTGAGTCAATCGCCAGAGCCCTTTAGCCGACGGCTTTTTCGCTTGGCGATCGCCAACATTCTGGCCAATCTAATGACGCCATTAGCAGGCATCGTTGATACAGCATTCCTGGGGCATCTAGCGGACATTCGACATCTGGGCGGAGTGGCCTTAGCCACCGTCTTGTTCAACTTCATCTACTGGAGTTTCGGCTTCCTCCGCATGGGGACCACCGGGATGACGGCCCAAGCCGCCGGTCGGCAGGCGGACCGGGAAGTGCTGCTGATTGGTCTGCGGCATGGTGGGATTGCGCTGGGAATCGGTTTGCTCATCCTACTATTGCAAATCCCGATTCGAGAACTTGGATTTTCTCTGCTCAGCGCCACGCCAGCAGTCAAGCTTTCTGGACAGACTTTTTATGACGCTCGGATTTGGGGCGCCCCAGCGGTACTGATTAATCTGGTTTTGCTAGGCTGGTTTCTAGGGCGAGAAAAGGGTAGTTGGGTACTCCTGCTATCCCTGGTTGGGAACGGCGGGAATGTTTTGCTAGACTACCTTTTCATTGTCCAATGGGGGTGGGCCAGCACCGGCGCTGGTTGGGCGACAGCGGCGAGCCAATACTTGGTGTTGGGGGTTGGGTTGGTTCTCGTGGGCCGGGAAGTTCCCTGGCAGGCGATCAATGCAGCGATTCCTCAACTTTGGGATACCGCCGCATTTCAAGCCCTCTTCCAACTCAATCGAGATATCTTGATCCGCACCTTTGCCTTGGTTTCTAGCTTTGCCCTATTCACTAACTTGAGTTCTGCGTTGGGCGCCAAAGTCCTGGCGGCGAATACTTTATTGTTGCAAATTGTCACGCTCGGCGCGTACTTCATTGATGGGCTGGCGTTTGCAACCGAAAGCTTAGCGGGGAGCTTCCATGGCAGTGGCGATCGCCAGCAACTGGCTGCACTCGTCAAACTCTCCGGCGGCGTCAGCCTGTCACTAGGCATTATATTCGCTCTGGTCTTCGCGCTACTGCCTAGGCCGCTGTTCAGCTTGTTGACACATCATATTGAGGTGCTTGAGCAAGCGGATCGCTATGTCTGGTGGCTACTTCCAGTATTGGGGTTTGGCTCCGTCGCCTTCATGTTGGATGGCTATTTCTTGGGATTGACCGCTGGGCGAGCCTTACGGAATTCGACTGTACTGGCGACAGGGGGAGGTTTTTTGCCGGTTGCGATCGTCGCCTGGAACTGCCAGAACCCTCAACTGCTCTGGCTGGCTTTGACCCTGTTTATGGCCACCCGAGCGATTACGTTGGGCATTGTAGTTCCAAGAACGTTGAAAGCTTAACAGGTGACAATATGTCTACATAACTTTCTGAATTAGGAAATAGAACATGAAAACCACGCTAAAAATAGAGTCGAAATTGCCTGCAAACGTGGCATGGCGTTCCCAAAGGAAGAGCGCTTGATGCAGAAGAGCAACCGTACATTGTTGATGTGATCGAGTGTTGGTTGACCCGCAAGAATAACAATCCGCGTACTGGCAGACTTTTATGACTCCTAACTTTAGAGTTAGCAAATGCTCGACTTAAAACCTGTATATTCTTGGTTTTAAATAGGGAATACATATTATAGATTGAGACTCTATAAAATAATTGTCAGAGAATTTAAGAGTGTCAAAAATATCACTGGTGAGGTGGTGCATACACTTAATAGACGCAAGCACTTATGGAAGCATGCTCAACAAGAAAGAAAAATATTTTTCATATTCTTCTTATTGAGGAAGGAGAGGATAAAAAAAAAGTAGAACTCAAAGAATCTGTCTATACATTTGGACGTGATTCAGCAAATTCTATAGTTTTGAATTCTAGAGGCGTTTCTCGA
Organism: Pseudanabaenales cyanobacterium; assembly: GCA_022360135.1. Classification (GTDB taxonomy): domain Bacteria; phylum Cyanobacteriota; class Cyanobacteriia; order Phormidesmidales; family Phormidesmidaceae; genus JAKSDM01. The sequence goes on from JAKSDM010000363.1 coordinate 8,898, forward strand.
AAGCATGCAGTTGTCTATCGAGTAAGAGAAGCCAAAAGTGATAGTTACATATTCCGAATTTTTGACGGCAGCGAAAGTGGAGAACGGAGTACTAATGGTTTATTAATTAATGGTAAACGTTGCTTTTCTCATGATCTTTTACATGGAGATTGCATCGTTTTTTGTAAAGGCACTTGTGTCAGATATTTTGCATTTGAAGACACTTTTTATTTCAATGGATCACAGCTCAATGAAATTCGAAATCAGCCAGATTCACTGCCAAGTGCTAGATTAGATTTAGATAATATAAACAATCAAGCAAGAAACAATAAAGCAGAAATTGATGCGTCAGTTTATTCTAGAGCTTTCTCGGTGTTGGAATCACTTCCTATTCCACTCATTGAGGTTTCTCTTGATGGGACAATTACTTATTGTAATCTTTCAATAAGTCAGCAATTTCCAGATTTGCTCAACCAAAAACTGCAACATCCTATCTTGTCAGGCTTGATTTCAAAATTTCAACACGCAAATATAAACAGATTTATTCGCGAGATAAAGATTGGGAATAAAGTCTTCGAACAAATTATATTTTTTGTGCAAAATCTTAAGGTACTGAGAAGCTATATAGTTGATATTACTGACAAAAAAAAGATAGAAGCAGAGCTTAATAAATGCGAAGCAAAGAACAAGGTGTTGCTAGATGCTATTCCTGATCTGATAATGCAGCTTAATGCCAATGGAAGTATTCTGAATTTTAAGGATTCGCAAGATTCTTTATTGTCTCTGGCTCCAGAGATGTGCATTCACAAACACATCTCTGAAATTCTACCAGCAAAATTCACTCAAAAAATACTACATTCCCTGAGACAGACGCTACAGTATGATGAGTCTCAAGTTTTCGATTGTCAATTGACTGGCAATAGCAAAGTACTTTACTGCGAGATTCGGATTGTGAAAAGCGGCGATAATGAGGCGCTAATAATCATGCGCAACATTAGCGATCGCAAATCTTTTGAAAATCAGTTACGCCACGACGCCCTTCACGATAGCCTAACTCATTTACCTAACCGAAATCTATTCATGGAAAGGATAACTCATGCGATTGAATTATCCAAGCGAAACAAGAGCTATCAATTTGCAGTTTTATTCGTAGACCTCGATCATTTTAAGGTTATTAACGATAGTTTGGGGCATATTATTGGCGATCAATTGCTAGTTACCATTGCTCGTAAGTTATCAGCCTGTATTCGGGCAGTAGACCTGGTTGCTCGGTTAGGGGGCGATGAGTTCGCTGTCCTGCTAGAGGACATCAGAGGTATCGAAAGGGCGACTGAGGTAGCTGAGCGGATCCAAAGAGAGTTGTCGTTACCCATATATTTAGATAAACATGAGATATTTACCAGCGCCAGTATTGGCATCGCTTCCAGTGAGCTAGGCTATAACCAACCTGAAGAGATACTCCGAGATGCAGATAATGCGATGTATCATGCCAAGTCTTTAGGACGGGCGCGATACGCATTATTTGACAGCACAATGCATGCTCGTATGGTAGGTCTATTAAAATTGGGTAGTGATCTGCACCGAGCATTTGAGCGCCAAGAATTTCAACTTCACTATCAACCTATTGTGTCGTTAAAAACAAATGCTTTAGTGGGATTTGAAGCGCTAATACGCTGGCTGCATCCCCAACAAGGATCCATTTCTCCCGATCAATTCATCCACCTGGCAGAAGAAAACGGTCTGATTTATCCAATTGGCGACTGGACCTTCTACGAGGCCTGTCATCAACTCTATCAGTGGCAGCAACGCTTTCCTAGCGCTGCATCTTTGGAAATGAGCATAAATCTCTCTGGAAAGCAGTTTACCCATCCTCAGTTAGTCAAGCAGATTGAGCATACCCTAAATCAAATTCGTTTGAATCCTAATAATCTAAAGTTAGAAATTACAGAAAGTATTGTGATGGAGGACTCTCAAAGGTCAAAAGAGATGCTCCTCAAGTTAAAGGCTTTGGGGCTTCAACTCTGCATTGATGACTTTGGCACCGGATACTCTTCCCTTAGCTATTTACATCGCTTTCCGGTTGATACGTTGAAGATCGATCGCTCTTTTGTAAGCGCCATCAATATGGATGATGAGAACACAGGCATTGCGATTACGCAGAGTGTTACGGCGTTAGCGCATACCCTAGGCATCAATGTCGTTGCAGAAGGGATAGAAACAGCCATGCAATTAAATTTGGTGAGAGCATTTCGCTGTGATTACGCTCAAGGGTATTACTTCTCTAAACCCTTGAGTCATGAGCAAGTTGAAGTTTTATTAGCTAATCCTACTACCTGGTAGAAGTACGGGCGTATAACATAAAGTGGGAAAAATTTAACGCCAATTTCGGCTGCAGCCCTTGTGGGCTGGAACGGCTTTCCCGTAAAGCTTCCCACCTTAAAATATAAGCCGACTAAACAGATGGCGTTCATAGCGAGTTTGCCCAGTGTCCGGCGCGTAGCTGTAAATGCCAGCAGAGCTGTGATCATTAAACACACCACTATTGGCGAAACCCATTGGAATTGCTATGCAATCTCCCCAACCGCGACCAGATATAGAGCAGCTTCCTCCTCACCATCAATTTCTAATAACTGATTTAAGGCATCATCGAAAAAGGCGCCGATGCTGCAAACCCCGAGTCCCAGAGCTGTAGCCGCTAGATAGAGGTTTTGCCCCAAATGTCCGACTTCCATCAACACATAGCGATAGGTTCGCTCGTGGTACTTCCAGCGAGTGCGCTGAAAAATGCCGGACACCACAAAACAAAGATTCGCTTTACCTAAAAAGTCCTGGCTAAGCCCAGCTTTGATCAGGGGTTGCCGCAAGTCCCCTGACTTGACTAGCTCTAGCTTATGGTGCTGGATGGCGTGGTGGTAGAGGCCGGGTTCCAGTCCTTCGACTCGGTGGACAATGGGGTAAATTTCCAGGGGATATAAGGCTCCAGAGGAGGGGACGGTTCGAAATCCCCGATTCTCCCAAGTGATTCCCTGGCCTAGATACAGCA
>JAKSDM010001580.1 GCA_022360135.1 Pseudanabaenales cyanobacterium
ATCCTTCGATCGCGGGCACTCTAGATCGGATAATTATTCCTAAAATCCCATGCTGGCGAGGATCTGGAGTGCAGCGTTGATTGGCGTCGACGCGGTTAAAGTGGGCGTTGAGGTGGATGTTTCGGGGGGGTTGCCTGGAATCGTCGTGGTCGGACTGCCCGATACCGCCGTTCAGGAATCCCGAGAACGGGTCAAAGCGGCTGTGCGGAATGCAGGTTTACCTTTCCCAATGCGCAAGATCGTGGTTAACCTAACTCCAGCCGATTTGCGAAAAGAGGGACCCAGTTTTGATTTACCGATCAGCATCGGTATCCTAGCGGCGTCTGAGCAGATCGATACAGAGCTTTTGGAAGACCATTTATTTCTGGGAGAGTTATCCCTAGATGGCGGCCTGCGGCCGGTGGCGGGGGTGATGGCGATCGCAGCCGCTGCTCAGCGCCTGGGAATAATAGGTCTAGTGGTCCCGGCCGATAATGCCCGCGAAGCTGCTGTGGTTCCAGGGTTAAAAGTCTATGGTTTTAAGCGCCTTACCGAAGTCGCCGATTTTCTCAATCATCCAGAGGGTAATCTTCCGATTCAGTTAGATGGCGAAGCAGAACTGGCGCGATCGCGCGCAAACGCCCTCGATCTGCGAGACGTCAAAGGTCAAGCCCAAGCCCGTCGAGCCTTGGAAATTGCTGCGGCTGGCGGTCATAACCTAATTTTTGTCGGTCCGCCCGGTAGCGGCAAAACCATGCTGGCGAGGCGTCTACCCTCCATCTTGCCGCCTCTCAGTTTTGCTGAGGCATTGGAAGTCACCCAGATTCACTCCGTTGCCGGATTACTGAAAGATAAAGGTTCATTGGTTAGTACGCGACCGTTTCGCAGTCCCCATCACTCAGCCTCAGGTCCCTCTCTAGTGGGCGGCGGCAGTTTCCCCAGACCGGGGGAAATTTCCCTGGCTCACCGGGGCATTTTGTTCCTGGATGAACTCACCGAGTTTAAGCGAGATGTGCTGGAATTTCTACGCCAGCCGCTAGAAGATGGCCAAGTGACCATTTCTCGCACCCGTCAGTCGGTTTCATTCCCGGCCCAATTTACTCTGGTCGCCAGTACGAATCCCTGCGCCTGTGGTTACTTTGGAGATTCTGTGCAGCCTTGTACCTGTACGCCCCGCAACCGAGAACATTATTGGGCCAGACTCTCCGGCCCCCTGATGGATCGGATTGATCTACAGGTGGTGGTCAGTCGCCTCAAACCCGAGGAGATGACCCGGTATGCTCAGGGAGAAGATTCAGCGGCGGTCAGAATGCGTGTGCAAGCCGCCCGCGATCGCGCCCATCAACGCTTTAAGGCAGAACCTGCCCTGCAGTGCAATGCCGATATGCAGAGCCGTCATCTGCAGCTATGGTGTCCTTTGGACGAGGCTACCCGCCAGCTACTGGAAGGCGCGGTTCGCAAGTTGGGCTTATCAGCTCGGGCCACCGACCGAATTCTAAAGGTTGCTCGGACGATTGCAGATTTGGACGAATCCGCATCTCTGCAAATACATCATGTGGCTGAGGCCATCCAATATCGGACTATTGATCGTATGCAGTAGAGATGAAACTACTCGTATTCAAACTCTTCTATCCTGGGAACTGGAATATCAAGTAGGCGATCGTGCGCGGCTTTAAGCACCTTGTTCACCCTGGTCAGGTTGATGGGTATATCAGCATCAATCAGAGCAATTAACGTCGCCAACTCCGCGATCGCAGTCTCTAACTGCTGGAAGTGCTCGGTTTGCATCGACAGTCTCCTCACCCAATGAAGGTAATGACATCATTGACATGGGAACGTTTGATAGTGTTCCCTCTGTGCTTATCAACACTCATATCTATTAGATTGCCTGGGAGCATATACTGAGATCGGCTGTTTGGCCGAAATACGAGGATTTACAGTCATATCGAAAGAATGATTGATATATATTATACTCGAAAATACCGAGCCCCCCCTACATCTCTGCCTGAGATGCGTTAAGAGGTAAACTTAGTTAAACTGATGTTTATCTAGTTTGCAGTTTGAGGCAGTAGGCGGTAGATAGTAGATGGGGCAATTGCCTGTCTACTATCTACCGCCTACCGTCTATCAAAATGCCAATGCATAATGTGAAAATTAAATGCCTAACAACTTATCCGGGTTAAGCGGTGGATGCAATGGTATCGATTCAAAGCCTCCTATGCCCTTTCTACTCAACTAAACTGATATACATCTAGCTTGTACTCAAGACAATCGCTACGAAATTGATTGGGCAACTAGGCGAATAAGGCTAAGTACTATTGCTTCAACACCTTGGAAATCAAAGCAGAAATTAAATGTAATGTGAAGCAAATCAATCATTCCTGAAATTCTTTTAGCGACCAGGAAATAATTAATTCAACACTTGAGTCGTGTCGCGCCTCATAGTCGGCCTCCATAACAACTTTTCTGATAATGCAATGGCAACCCTGATTCCAACATTCAGCAGTTGCTCTCAGATAATGACTCCAGGTGAGCGCCGGGTAGCCCGCTGCCTGACAGAGAAGCTTAATGCTGCTTGTCTCACCTGGTATAACGTTCCGATTGGAACTCGATGGCTGCATCCTGATTTCATTGTTCTTCTCCCTAACCAGGGAAATCTCATCATTCTGGAAGTGAAGGACTGGCAACTCGATTACATCCAACAGATCAATCGCAGCACGGTCATGATACTCGACGCTTCTGGAGAGCTTGTAAAGCGGCGAAACCCGATCGAGCAAGCGCGAGACTATGCAATGGCGGTCTCTGATCTGCTAAAGAGAGATCAGCAACTGACGCATGCATCAGGCCGCTACCAGGGTAAGCTACTTTTTCCCTATAGCTATGGCGCCGTTTTTCCCAACATTACCCGCAAGCAACTTGAGTCCCAAACTGGGTTAAACATTGTTTTACCGTTTCACCTGGTTATTTGTAAGGATGAGATAGCTCCCCGCGTCAGCCCAGAAAATTTTCAGAACTGCCTCCTGAAACTTTGCGAACATCCATTCGGACGGTCTCTCAATGCCAAGCAAGTCGATCGCATTCGGTGGCGCCTTTTTCCAGAGATCCGGATTAATCACTATCAGCTTTCCTTAGTCACAGCCAAGGAGAATAGCTCAGATCCTCCCGTCTCTGGCTCTCTAGCTGTCATGGATCTGGAGCAGGAAAAGACTGCTCGCAGCCTTGGGGACGGACACCGCGTCATTCATGGTGCAGCTGGGACAGGCAAGACCATGATTTTGATCTATCGCTGCCTGAAGCTGGCTGATGAGATGGATGGCCCCATATTGGTTTTGTGCTACAACGTCGCTCTTGCTGTCAAACTCCAGCAGATGCTCAATCAAAGAGGCGTGGGCGATCACGTGCAGGTCTGGAACTTTCACCGCTGGTGTAGCAAGCTGCTGGAAGACTATCGTATTCCCCTATTGCGGGGAGATCAATCTCCTGGCAAGGAAGAAATGGTGCAGCGCGTCATTTACGCCGTTGAAGGCGGCAGAATTCCATCGGGTCAATACAGCGCCATCCTGATTGATGAAGGACATGACTTTGAACCGGAGTGGCTCCGCCTTGTGGCCCGCATGGTCAGACCGGAAACTCAATCACTACTGCTGCTCTATGACGATGCTCAGAGTATCTACAGCCACCGTCAGCATCATGTATTCAGCTTTAAGAGTGTGGGCATCCAGGCGCAAGGGCGCACCAAGATTCTGAGACTGAACTATCGCAATACCCAAGAGATTTTGGATGTGGCGTATGGATTTGTCCGAGATCTTTTGTTCCCAACTGGACACAAAGATGATGACGACGACCATCCGATCCTTGTCCCACCTCAGAGTGCGGGTCGTCATGGACCTCTCCCTGAGCTAAGCTGTCAGCCCGATTTTGCGGGTGAATTGGATTACATAGCCGAACGGGTTGCAGAACTGCACCGGCAAGGTATTGCTTGGAACGATATGATGATTGTCTATCGGGTCGCCTGGATGGCCGAACGCATTTATCGCTACTTTCAAAAGTCTGGAATTCCTCTGGAATGGGTCAACCGAGGCCGGGGAAGTCGCCGTTATCACCCTGATCAGCCCAGCATCAAGCTGATTACTCTGCACAGTAGTAAGGGGTTAGAATTCCCGACGGTCCTTATCCCTGGTCTGGGTTATATGCCCCACCTCCAGGAGTCACTCGAAGATGAAGCTCGATTGCTCTACGTGGCTATGACCCGAGCAATAGATCGGCTGATCATGACGTGCGATCGCCCCTCAGAGTTTGTAGAGCGGTTGAGGATACTCATGAATGAAGCATAATCCTAATCATCCTATAGCGGGTATGGCGCTGATGATAGTGATCTGCAGCCTGATAAAAGGCGACGAACAAACCTAGTGTCAACTAAGATTTGGGGATAGCTGTTAATAATTTTCATTCCCAATGGATGACCCTATTCACCGAATCAACTGAGGAATCAATCGAGGCGACTCAACCCACCCAAGCCAGCGAAGACTATCCCTTAGCAGCGGTTCCCCCATCAGCTCGTAAGCCGCTCAGATCCCTGGTGCCACTGCTGATGGGGTTTACCCTCACCTCCACAACCCTACTAGCAGGCGGTGCGATCGCACCCTCATTTCGCTTTTGGCCTGATCTAGTAGTGATCATTGTGATCAGCAATCTGATGTTGGGCCTATACTGCGCCGCCTTGGGCTATATCGCCTACCAAAGCGGACTGACCACCGTGCTCATGGCCCGCTTTAGTTTTGGCGATTGGGGGTCGCGTTGGGTGGATTTCCTGCTGGGGTTTACCCAAATTAGCGGTTACGCCGTCACCACTGCTTTTGCCGTCCAGGCGCTACATCAACTGATTTCCTTACCAGCAGATTGGGATCGGTGGGTGATGGTGGTATTCACCTACGGATTTTGTATGACGGCCTATGTCGGCTACACCGCCATGGATTGGCTCAGTCGTCTAGCAGTTCCCGCCATGTTGGGGCTGATCGGGATTAGCTTAACCTTGGCGACTCAAGATTTAGGGGGATGGTTAGCCTTACAGGCCGTCGAACCCGCTGAATTAACCCAAACTCGCTCCTTAGGATTGGATCAGGCGCTAACCGTAGTCATTGCCACCTTTATTTCTGGCGGCGCCCAAGCCACAAATTGGAGTCGCTTTGCTAACTCTGGCCGCACCGCGATCGTCAGCACACTTCTGGGATTCTTTGGCGTCAATAGCTTACTGGTCTTTATAGGAGCCCTATGCTGGGTCGTCTATGGCAGTGAAGATATTGTCGGGGCCATGGTTCAGCAAGGGATTGTATGGGCAGGGCTGGGGCTGTTGGTTTTGAACGTTTGGACCACCCAAGACAATACTATCTATGCCTTTTCGGTCGCTGGCGCTAACCTGTTCCGCACGACCAATCGCCATCTCTTTGTGCTAAGCGGCGCCACTGTAGCCCTAGGTCTAGCTTGGGCGGGCATCTACGAAAATCTAACACCCTACCTATTGATTTTGGGAACTGTTATTCCGCCCGTTGGCGGAATCATCATGGCAGACTTTTGGCTCCGACACCGGGGTCAATTCCCCCCCCTTGAGACTCAGCAGACAACCTTTAATTGGGCAGGCATTCTTGCCTATGGGATTGCTTCAGGAGTAGCGCTAGTATCCGCCCAAGCCTCTATCGGCGTCACCCCAGTCAACGGGGTCGCGATCTCGGCCATCCTCTACTGGATTTTGATCAGAGTATTGCCAAAGGGGGCAGGGGTGTAAGGG
>JAKSDM010001715.1 GCA_022360135.1 Pseudanabaenales cyanobacterium
AGACATATCCTTATCAGGATGACGGGTTTATTTTATTTAAAGTTCCCTTGATTTAGGCATTATCTCATAGGAACGCCTCACCTAAAGCTGGTTTATGAAGAAAATCTAAAAGAGATAAAGAAAATCTAAAGGAGAAGCAATCCAAGTTACTTTAGCGGTTTTAGTCAATAGCCGCTGAGTCAGCCTGTCGCCTAGAGTCATCGCCAGAACGCCTATGAAAATTGCAATATGCCCCTCTTAAGCTGTTGTTTGCAAATCTAATCTCAGCGATCGCAACAACTCCCTTGTCCATGGATTCAACCCTGATCCACCCGAAAGGGGCTTATCAGGCGATCGGAAAGAGGGGGGTTAATCCCTTTTGCTAGGGGAAGGCGTGGCATCCATTGGTGAAAATGGCGAAGCCCTTAGGTGAAAGAAGCTTACCTTTCTTAACCTCTGCAGACTATATGAGAGGATTCTGAATCATTATTAAGGTATTAGGCTTTGCTGCATGAATTCGCTGACGTCCTCGTCCAAAAGGACTTTCTCAGCTTCAAAAATAATTGCGAAGACCATTCTGAATAAAGCTTCCGAGGTATTTATGCAACAACGCCAAAGCTGACAAAGAATTTAATATCATCTCAATGGAGGAAATGAAATGAATACTGAAGAACGCAATCAGGCTATTAGAAACCTTCAGGAGAGTTTTGGTTGGAAGATCGCGGTGGGCGTCCTCATAATAATTTTAGGGATTATGGCGATCATCGCCCGACCGCTCTTCGCCGCCCTGGCTATTGAGCGTTTGCTCGGTTGGATTTTCGTTGTCGGTGGCATTGTTCAACTCATCCACTCATTCCAAACCTATAGGGCAGGTCCCTTCTTCCTAAGACTAGTGCTCAGCATTCTCTACGCCATTGCAGGCGGTTTATTATTGCAGCATCAACCCGTACTTGAAGGTGACCTGTTCCTACATCTGTTGGTGGGAATCCTCTTCCTGATTGACGGTATAAGTCGGGTGATTCTGGCATTTCAACTCAAACCAGCCTCCAATTGGAGGTGGGTTTTAGCCAACGGTATCGTAACGCTTATGCTGGGCATTTTCATCTCGTCCCAGTGGCCGTCCACTGCTTTCTGGGTAATTGCTTTGCTTGTCGGCATTGGACTGTTCGTCAATGGCCTTTCCACGATCATGCTCTTGATGGCGGACCGCCATACCCTGCGTGAGGCGTCGTCATAGTCATCGTGCTTGCCCTCTCCCTTTCAAGGTTGGGGGCAACCGAATCCTTTCGTCCCTCAGAATTGGGAGACAGGGGCGGCACGTACAAAAATCTTATTGGAATCTTCTGCAAGAGATGGGTTCACAATAGTTGCTGATGTCTTTTGCCTAGGCCGGAGTAACCTTCTTGCAATGTTTTGAACCCAATTGAGATAGATCTTCTGGGATTTTCAGGCGGTTGAGAATACTGCTGAGGTTATCTCTGGGATCCCACAGGACAAAACGACCTTGGACTCAGGGAAGGACTTCACCAGTTCTGGATAAGTAGGGTCAGGTTAGGTTCTGATTAACGCCTGACGATTTCTTGAGCTGCTGATAGCAACTTTCAATAGCAACCTTCACCTTCTCATCTATCTCGATGCTGAAGGTGTGCCTTTTTGAAGGGGAAATGCCATCGGCAATGGCACTGTTAAAATCTATACCCAAGAAGTCACATATTTGGCTAAAATGAACAACCGGAATTGTAGTTAATTCTTCATATGAAATTGTGAAGATATTAGAATCTAACCTGAAATTGCCCCCCAGATAGAATTCATTACTGATCAGCCATCTGATTGCGACAACTGAATCATCGTTAAGATCAGGGTTATACAGCTGCTTAACGTGGCCTCGAATCTCATCGGCAACTGGCAAGTTATATCTAGAGTAGAAATCTTTTCGATCTATAAAGTTCTCTATAAATTTTCTATGCCTTTGAGGCCAGTAAGAAAAATTCTTTAATCCTGACTTAACAACCTTTTCCGGTTCACGATAGAGATATATAACCTTACTATCTATTCCTAAATTTAGAAATTCAGCAATCCTGTGAGGTTCACAAACAGGTTTAAACAGCGAGATCCTACATTCTTCTTGAAGGCATATATTTCGGATAATATTCAAATTCTTGATTTTCCAATTTTCAAAGGCTGTTGGATTGTTTTCATTGTAAATAGCAATATCATTATGTTTACTGAGGGCGCGAATGGCTGCATTGGTGCCAGAGCGCCAAAATCCGGTTAAAAAAACTGCGGTTTTCATAGACTTTCTTGTCGCCAGACATTAGGTTTATAGCGATTTTTACTGGGGTGAAATACATCTCAGTAAAGGCGGGGTACAGGGTGTGGGGTGTAGTCAAGGCAAATGAAAACCCTTTAATTCATGTTGCTTGTTAGTTTTGGAACGGGTGGCGTGATAGAGGGCGCTGACGTTGGTGACTGAGGTCGTTCTGAATTCAATAGCTGCTGGTAGATCTCCATAAGCTCATGGTTAAGCTGATTGATGTTGTAGGTCTGTTCCACTCGGGTTCGCCCCGCCCGACCCATCTGAGGCCAGACCTCTGGATGGTCAATCAGGTA